>JAHJDS010000478.1 GCA_018812395.1 Pseudomonadota bacterium | reverse complement strand
GGTGAAGTCAACGGGCAAATCTTCGCCCGCCGCCAGGAGTACCTCCATGGCCGGCAGCGCCCGGGCCACCGGCGCGGCGTACTCCAGGTGCGGCCCGTGTCCGATCAGGGCCCGGGCCCCCGAGTCGGCGAAGATATGCCGTAATTCTCCGGGGCGGTACAGGAAGTTGACCGGCACCACCACCGCCCCGATCTTGGCCAGGGCGTAATAGGCCTCGATCCAGGTGATGGAGTTGGGCATCATCAGCACGCACCGGTCGCCGGGCGCAATGCCCCTCTCCTGGAGGCCCCAGGCCAGCCGGTCCGAGCCCTGGTCAAGCTCCTGGAAGGTGACCCGCCGGCGACCGAAGACGATTGCCGGGTGGTCCGGCCGTTGCTGGGCGCTGTTGGTCAGCAGTTGCGCCAGGTTCATCGCTCCCCCTCCTGCCCGCCGCCCATCAGGCCGCTGCCGACGATAAATACCTTGTCCATCCCCCTCGCTCCGTTATTCCCTGAGCAACTCCCGGGCGATCACCAGGCGCTGGATCTCGCTGGTGCCCTCGTAGATGCGGGTCAGCCGCAGGTCCCGGTAGAAGCGCTCGACCGGGAAGTCCTTCATGTAGCCCAGGCCGCCGTGGATCTGGACGGCCATGTCGGCGATCCGGTTGGCCATCTCGGTACAGAACAGCTTGACCATGGACGCCTCCTTGATCACGGACGAGCCCTTCTTGTCCCGCAGCGAGGCGGCGTGATACAGCATCTGCCGGGCGGCATATACTTGGGTGGCCATGTCGGCCAGCATGAACTGGATGGCCTGGAACTGGGCGATGGGCCGGCCGAACTGGACCCTCTGCCGGGCGTAGTCCACGGAAAGTTCCAACAGCTTCTGGGCCGAGCCCAGAGACGAGGCGCCCATGGTCAGCCGCCCCTTGTCAAGGGTCTTCATCGCCGTCTTGAATCCCTGGCCGACCATTGAACCGCCGCCGATGACGTTTTCCGGGGGCACCCGGCAGTCGTCGAAAACCAGTTCACAGGTGTGGCTGCCGCGCATGCCCATCTTGCGCTCGATGGTCCCGACGTAGAAGCCGGGGAAGGTCTTCTCGACGATGAAGGCGGTGATGCCGCCCTTGGCTCGCTTTTGCTTGTCGTTGACGGCGAAGACCGTGGCCACGTCGGCGATGTCGCCGTTGGTGATGAAGTGCTTGCGGCCGTTGAGGACCCAGTGATCCCCCACCAATTCGGCCGTGGTCTGGATGTTGGCCGCGTCGGACCCGGCCTCGGGCTCGGTCAGGGCGAAGCAGGCGATCCACTCGCCCGAGGCCAGCCGGGGCAGGTATTTCTCCTTTTGGGCCTTTGTCCCGTCCAGGACGATGCCCTGGGACCCGATGCCGTTGTTGGTGCCCAGGCGCGTCCGGAAGCAGGCGTTGGTCCGGCCCAGTTCTTCATAGACCAGGCACTCGCCCAGGGTGCCCAACTCCAGGCCGCCGTACTTTTCGGGGATGGCCAGGCCGAACAGGCCCAGCCGGCGCATGGTCTGGACCACCTCCTCGGGGATGCGGTCCTCTTCCTCGACCTGCCGGCTGATGGGCTCCAGGTCCTGTTTGACGAACCGACGGACCGTGTCGACCATGGCCGTCAGGTGTTCGGGTATTTCAAAGTCCACGCTATATCTCCTGATCCGTGGCCAGGGGTTGTTTTTTGATGTGGGGGATGGTCTCAGGGAGGCAGCAACTATTGTGCCTGCGGGGCTGACCAGAGCCAACTACATGAATATATGTATTAATTCTATTTTATGGCTTTCCGTGTCGCTTGACCCGACCGGCCGACTGTCCAATTTTATAGACATTTAGACAGGTCGTATTTTCAGGATGATGGTCCAGAATCTCCTGTGTATCCAGGGTCGGACCAAGGGGAGGTCATGGTCTAAATATTTCTACATGTCTATTTATTTAGACGATGGCCGGTCAACGCCAATCAGCCATCCAGACCGTAACGCTTCAGTTTCTGGTACAACCCACTCCGGTGGATGCCCAGGATGCGGGCCGCCTCGGCCCGGTTGCCGCCTGTCATGGCCAGGGCCCGCTCGAGGGCCCGCCGTTCGGCGGCGGCGACCTGCTTTTTGAGAGGCGCCATTCCCACCGACGATCGCGGTCCGTCGGCCCCTGGTCCTATGATCTCCCCGGGGAGGTGGTGGACCTCGAGCGTCTCCTGGCCGGCCACGGCCACGGCCCGTTCGAGGGCGTTGTGGAGTTGTCTGACGTTGCCCGGCCAATGATAGGACTTCAGCGCGGCCATGGCCGGGGGAGATATCCGGACCGGGGCCTTGGGGTTGCCGGCCCGGATGAGGGACAGGAAGTGGTGGGCCAGCCGCGGAATGTCGTCCGCGATTTCCCTGAGGGGCGGCATCCGGATGGGGAAGATGTTGAGCCGGTAGAACAGGTCCTCCCGGAAGTCGTGGCGCTTGACCAGGTCGGGCAGGTCTTGATTGGTGGCGGCGATGAGCCGGAAGTCTATTTTGAGGACCCGAGTCGAACCCAGCCGTTCGACCTCGCGCTCCTGGATGACCCGCAGGAGCTTGACCTGCAGGGGCCGGGGCAGATCGCCGACCTCGTCGAGGAAGATGGTCCCCCCGTCGGCCAGTTCGAACCGCCCTGGCTTGCCCCGACGGTCGGCGCCGGTGAAGGCCCCTGATTCGTAGCCGAACAGTTCGGCCTCGAAAAGCTCGCCCGGGATGGCGGCGCAGTTGACCCGAACGAAGGGCCGGTTTTTGCGGCGGCCCATCTGGTGGACGGCGTGGGCGAGGACCTCCTTGCCGGTGCCGGTCTCGCCGGTGATAAGGACCGCCAGATCGGACTGCGCCGCCCGGGCGGCCAGTTCCTTGGCCGCCTCGATCGGTTTTGACTTGCCCACCAGCCGGTCCAGGGAGTAGCGACTGCTGTAGAGTTGGCGCAACTCCTTCTGGTAATAGTCGAGGCGGCCCTCGAGGACCTCGAGCTGTCTGACGATCTCCTTGGCCTTTTGAGGACGCCAGAAGACGAGCTTGGCCATGGCCCCGATGACTTCGCCCTGGGGGTTGCGCAGCGGGATGCGGGCGACGATGCGCTCCCGGTCGCCCATTTTGAGCACCTGGCCGACCTCGGCCTTGCCGGTCTCGATGACGCTGGGGAGCTGGCTGTCGGGATTCATGTCCAGGATGTGCCGGCCCCGGGCCTCCTGGGGAGAGGTCTCGTAGAAGCCGGCCGCGGCCGGGCTGATGTATCGGATCACCCCCTCCCGATCCACCAGGATCAGGGACTCGTGGGGGTTGTCCATCAGGGACCCCATCAGCTCGTCCGGAATGTGGCTTAAATCAAGGCCGGTCATCACCCTGGTCCGCGTTTGAGGTGGCCCGGCTTTCCACGACCGGCGGTGCTCCTGGTCGGGGATTTCCTTAAGGGCTCGCGGCCGACGTTGCCCGAGACGCGCCGCGGTCTGTGGCATGATACCACATCCGTCTCGATACGGCGGCGCCACGATCTACGGAGATCGGACCGGTGTTTATCTATCGTCCATTTTATTCGTGATTCCAAGAAAGTCGGCATCAAGCTCAGCCAGGGGGGACGGGCGCCCCGCCGGCGGTCGCTCCGCCCTTGGATCCAGCCGCCTCGAGTAAGCCAAGGGGGAGCTTCCCGGTATGACCACGGCAAGACCTGCGACGGCGCGGCCACCTCGGCCCGGTTTTTCCCAAGTCACCGCCGACAAGGGCGCCTTTTCAGGCCACTCGTCGGCCTCTCGTGCTCTCGACGGCGTTCATCAGGCGCACGCACTTGATCGCGTCTTCAATCCACATCTCGGGTGGATCTCCGATTTTACGGTAGTCGCCGCAGTCGCCGCATGAAAACCCCGGCCAGCCTCGCGTCAAGGTCCGATCCAGACATCGACCGTAGTGCTGGCAAAGAACCCGGCGCCCCCACCCCCCAGCAGAGGCGCGCATTGGTTTCATATCATCTCCGGGTTGTGGTTTTCGTCTTCTCCCTGGGCACGGTCCGGCCCGCCTCCAGGTAGGCGTCCAAATCTCGTTGACTTATCCTGAACCGCCGCCCCACCCGGTGGGCTGGAAGTTCGCCGCCCTTGATCCAGGTCAGGACGGTGGGGTAACGCACCGCCAACAGGTCGGCCACCTGTTGCGGACTGTAGTACCTGCTGTCCAGCGTCATTTCCACCCCATTTTTGAACCCAGAACCAATGGCGGTCCGCCCACGGTCCGCAATCCACGTTCCAACGAGCGAGCGCGATCAGGTCGTCGGCCGGGCCCGGGCGACGTTACTCGGTTGGCCGGTCTTCACCGCCTCTTCTGCCTCGCCTCGGGATACCGGTTTAATTGGATGTTAAACTGTCTCAATATTTATTGTCAAGTTATTTGTTGTCTAATATAGTCTTGTATGGCCCAATGCAAAATAGTCCAGCCTTACCCCAGCCCGGTTCGACGGGCTCGCCATCCGGGACAGAGTCGGACCCTGGTCCCGGGGCGCCATTGCCCTGCCCGGCCGCGTCCTGGATGGTGTTTTTCGTGCACCAGGGCGCAGGCCAGGCGGGTGGCCGGTTCTTTTCTGGGGGGGGGTTCGACCGGCTGGTAGATCCCGGCCGGAAGTGGTTATTTTCCGATCAGGACCTTGTATTGGCGCCAATCGGCCCGGGCCTTGTCCGTTTGGCCCAGCCACTTGTGGACTACCGCCCGGTTCCGATAGGCCTTGGCGTACCGGTGGTCGAGGGCGATGGCCCGCTCGGGCCTCTTGAGGCGGCGGTAGGCGATGCCCCGGTTGACGTGGACCGCGGCCAGGTCCGGCCGGGACAACCGGCCCGCGGCGATGATCTGATTGTAGAGTTTTAGTGCCGTCTGGAGATCACCCCGGATCAGGGCCGCTTCCGCGGCCCGGACCCGGTCCAGCGGCTCGGCCGGGACCGGCGCGACCAACAGCATGAAACTCAGGGCGACCAAAAAGGCCGGGCGTAAATGCGGCATTGGTCAGATCCTCCACCGGGTCGACACCGAAACCGGCCGTTCGTCCATTCTAAGATTATCAGAATCGCGGCCCCCCGGCCCCCAACGCCCCCTTACTTGACAATCAGCGAGTTGGCCATGCCGGCCACCATGTGATAGAGGTTGTGGCAGTGGTGGAACCATTGCCCTGGGTTGTCGGCCACGAACTCGACGTCCAGCCGCTGCATCCGATTGACGATGATCGTGTCCTTCTTGATCCAGAACCGCCGGTCCAACTTGGGGTTGACCAGCCGGAAGAAGTGGCCGTGCAGGTGCATCGGATGGGCCATGGGCGAGCGGTTGGCATAGGCCAGCCGCACGGAGTCGTTTCGGGCGGCGGCCAAGGTCTCGGCCCGGGGCCAGACCCGGCCGTTGATCATCCAGTAGGGCGAGTGCATGCCCCAGCTGAGCAGCTGGGGATAGAAGCGCCGCCCGCCGCCCGACGGCGGCGTCCATGGTCGGGCGGCCCGCAGGTCATAGTAGGTGGCGAACAAGAGATTCGAGTCGAACGAGGGCGGGGTGGGCGTCTTGGCCCTCACGCCCTGGTACCTGACCTCGATCCGGAGGCCGCCCTCGCCCCAGCCCACCTCACGGGCCGCCAACAGCCAGGCCCCCGGGTTGTCGGCCGTGAACTCGACGTCGTAGCGCTCGCCCATGCCGATCCGGACCACGTCCGTCTTGATCGGCCGGATCGGCTGACCGTCCACGTGGGTGATGGTCAGCCGGTGACCGGCCAGGCGCAGGTCGTAGATGGTCGATGACGACGGGCTGATCAGGCGCAATCTGACCCGATCCCCCCTCTTGACTGCGAGGGTCCGGGTGGCCGGATAGACCCGGCCGTTGATGGCAAAGCCGTCGTAGACCGGCTCGAGAAGGGGCGCCCCCCGGCCGCCGCCCCGCATCATGCCCCGCATCATGCCGCGCATCATCCCGCGCCCCATGGGCGGCCGGCGCCGCCGGGCCATGGGGCCGCCGCCGTTGACCATGGCCCAGTCCTCGAGCATCAAGGTGAACTCCCGGTCAAAGGCGCGCCCATCCCGTCTCGGCTCGACGATCAAGGGACCGTAAAGGCCCTGGTCCAACTGGTAGCCCACGTGGGAGTGATAGAGGTAGGTCCCGGCCGGCCTGGCCTCGAACTGGTAGACAAAGGTCCGCCCCGGGGCAATGGCCTTTTGGGTCAGATCGGGCACCCCGTCCATGGGATTAGGCACCGGCAGGCCGTGCCAGTGGATCGTCGTCCCGTCGGGGAGTTGGTTGGTCAGGACGACCCGGATGATCTCGCCCTCTTTGACCCGGATTTCGGGCCCGGGGACCTGGCCGTTATAGGTCAGGGCCAGAAAAGACGGGCCCCGTCCCAGGTTTATCTTGGCCGCTTTGGCCGTCAAGCGGAACTCGCGGACCGTTTTGCCCGCGGCCAGAGAATTCAGACCAGGCCACAGTCCGGTGGTCGCGGCCCCGGCCAGGGCCGCGGCCCCAAGAAATTGTCGGCGGTTGAAACCCATGATCATCGTCCTCCCTGACCGGCCGGAAGCCCTGGTTGTCGCTCCGGCCGACTAAATTTCGGATTCGCCCGGCAAGTTGTGGCCTGGCCGGGGTTCAGCCCTTTCCCAGGGCAAGGGACGTGCCATTGTCTATGACTCAAGTCGGATTTAACTTATTTGCCCCTTTTTTCTATTATTTTACTCTGTTTTTCGGGGCATGTCCACCTGGTCGAGCCGGGAAAGATGAGTAATTTTTATACAACCGCCCGGACAATCGATAAATTTTTACTCGGTTTTCACCCCACCTCTAGCCAAACGGCCCGGGCGTTATTATTTTAAACCTATAGCTAAACAGGCATATACGGCCTACTCAGGGCCAATGCGTTAGACCTGGCATCGATTGTGCCTGTAAAGAGGTCAACGCCAAAGGAGGGAAACATGGCCGAGCACACCATCACCGCGGCCGACGAAGGCGCGGTCAGCCTAAACGGAATTTTGGAGCCTGGCCCCAAGACCGTCTCCGGAGCGGAAGGACGCCAAGGGGTCGCCACCACCCTGGGCGATCTGGTCATGGCCCTGCAAGACGTGACCGATGACGACCGGCTGGTCCTGGCGGTGGTGAGGGACCTGATGAGCCGGGGCGCCCTCAAGCGGCCCGAGACCGGTTCCGTTCACTGAAAAACCTGCTTCTGGCCCCGGCCGAGCCGTTTTGGCGCGGCCGCGTGGTCCCGAACCGGCGCCGCTTTGGGGCGGGGCCCAGTTCACGCTGACACCATCCCCAGGGTGGCCGGCCACCCTTTTTCATTGACCTTTGGGTCAAGTATTTCCTAGCATCAAAAATAGAATCCGGCCTCGGCGCCGGCCGGCGACCGCGAATGTGTCGGCCCCGGGCGCGGCCAGGATTATGTTTGGCCGATCCGGGTGGGGCGAACCCCGCACCAGCCGCGGACAGGGGTGGAAGAGAGTTGTCCAATAACCGACCCCGAACCACTACGGCCGAGGAGGCCCTGGGAAGAATCCGTAACGGCAGCCGGGTGTTCATCGGCTCCGGATGCGGTGAGCCGCGCTTTCTGGTGGACAGATTGCAGGCCTCGCGCCTCTATGACGTCGAGGTCGTCCAGGTCCTGTCCATCCGGCCGCCGGAAGGAACCTCCCGGTCCCCGGGCGACCGGATCAGGACCAAAACCTTCTTTCTGGTCGGCCGCGGCGCCCGGGAGGCCCTGTATCATGGTCGGGCCGATTACGTGCCGGTGTTCATGTCCGACGTGCCCCGGCTCCTGGCCCAGGCCAGGCCCGACTGCGCCTTGATCCAGGTCTCGCCGCCGGACACCCACGGCTACATGAGCCTCGGCCCGGCCGTGGACGTCGCCAAGGAGGCCATCGAGCTGGCCGGAACGGTCATCGCCCAGGTCAACCGGTCCGTGCCGCGGACCCTGGGCGACAGCTTTATTCACCAGAGCGAGGTGGACTACCTGGTCGATCACGAGGAAGAACTTCTGGAAGTGGCCGACCCCTTCCTGGACGAGGCAGATCTTCGGATCGGGCACAACATCGCCCGCCTGATCGACGACGGGGCGACCATCCACGCCGGCCTGGGACACCTACCGGCGGCCGCCCTGCGTAGCGCCGGCGACAAGAAGGACCTGGGCATCCATACCGACATGTTCACCACCGCCTGCTGGTGGCTCATCGAGCAGGGTGCGGTCACCAATCGCCGCAAGGAGATCAATCGCAACCGGTGCGTGGCCTCCTACGCCCTGGGGACCAAGGCCCTGTTCGATTACCTGGGCATGAACCCGTTCGTCGAGTTCCACCCGGCCTCTTACACCAACGATCCCGGCGTCATCGGCCGCCACGAGAACATGATCTCCATCCACGAGGCCATGGAGGTGGACCTGACCGGCCTGGTCTGCGCCTCGAGCCGCGGCCACCGGGTCTACTCGGGCGTGGGCGGCCTGGTGGACTTCATGCGCGGCACCTCGCGGAGCAAGCGGGGCAAGTTCATCGTCGCCCTGCACTCGATGGCCAAGGACGGCGCCGAGTCGAACATCGTGCCCGTCAACTCGGCCGGCTCCGGGTTGATGGCCAGCCGGGCCGCGGTCCAGTACGTGGTCACCGAGTACGGCTCGGTCAACCTGCACGGCAAGTCCCTCCGGGATCGGGCCATCGCCCTCATCGAAATCGCCCACCCCCAGTGGCGCGAACAACTCCGGTCCCAGGCCCAGGATCACGGCCTGCTCTCGGCCGGCGAGCCGATCAGCCTGTTCGCCTCGGTCGTCTACCCCCAACAACTCGAGCGGAGACACGATTTCGACGAGGTGTCCGTCCTCTTCCGGCCGGCCAAGGCCGCCGACGTCCGGGCCATCCAGGAGTTCTTTTACGGGCTCAATGACAAGGACGTCTATTTCCGGTTCCTGCGGTCCCGGCGGGCCTTCCCCCGGGAGGAAATGGCCGCCATGGCCAACATCGACTACCAGAACCGGATGACCGTCCTCGGCCTAGTGGGCGAGTTGGGCTTCGAGACGGTGGTGGCCATCGGCCGCTACGAGGCCGTGGCCGGGTCGGACCTGGTCGAGGTGGATATCGCCGTGGACGAGCAGTTCCGCCACCACGGCCTGGGCGAGTTTCTGCTGCGCTACGTATTCGAAATCGCCGCCCAAAAGGGATTCCAGGGCGTCTCGGCCCACATCGCCTACGACAACCCCCGGATCATCAAGCTCGTCCAGAAGATGGGCTATCGGATCAAGGCCACCCTGGACTGCGGGGTGTACGAGATCGAAATCCGGTTCGATGACCAGGTGGACCAGCCCACCTTCGAGCTGACCTATCCCCGCGCCTGGCAGGAACACCAGGGGCCGCCCCCGGAAGAACGTTTCTGACACCCCCTTAAGGGGCCACTCCCTGGCCTGATCGGCACGTCGCTTGTTCCCCGTTGTAGGATTATTTTCAGGTCACGTCCAACTCGCTGTACTCGTTTAGAAAGCAGGTTTTGTCTTGACATTGGGTCGGTTAGGCGACAAGATGGCATATAGTGAAATACTGTTTCACATCGTGAACCGAGGCGGGGGGCAGTTTCATGTTCGACGATCTAAGACAATTCCTGGCCGCGCTCGAGGCGCGGGGCAAGTTGGAGCAGGTCCGCGGCGCCGACTGGGACCTGGAAATCGGCACCATCAACGAATTGGTCAGCGAAAAACAGGGGCCCGGCCTGCTCTTTGACGAGGTCAAGGGCTATCCCCCCGGGTTCCGGATCGCCACCAATCTGTTGCACCACAAGATCGGACAAAAGCTGGCCCTGGGCCTGGCCGAAGACATGACCGACCTCGAGGTGGTCCGCGTCTGGAAGGATTGGATGAAGCAGTACCGACCTCTCCCCCCCAAGGTAGTCCCTGACGGGCCGGTATTTGAAAACATCCTTTCCGACCAGGACGTGGACCTGTTTAAGATACCCGCCCCCAAGTGGCACATGCACGACGGCGGGCGCTATATCGGCACCGGGGTCATCACCATCACCCGGGACCCGGATGAGGGTTGGGTGAACTTCGGGACCTATCGGGTCATGATCCAGGACGAGAAGACCCTGGCCTTTTACGCCTCCCCGGGCAAGCACGCCACCATCATGCGCGAGAAATACTGGGCCAAGGGCGAGCCCTGCCCGGTGGCGATGTGCTTTGGGCAGGACCTGCTCCTGTTCTGTTTGTCGACCATGCCCATCCCCTGGGGGACGCCTGAATACGACGTGGCCGGCTATTTGCGGAAGAAACCGGTCGAGGTGGTCGAGGGCAAGGCCACGGGTCTGCCCATTCCGGCCACGGCCGAGATCGTGGCCGAGGGATTCTCGCCGCCGCCTGACCAGGATTCACGGCCCGAAGGCCCCTTTGGCGAGTGGCAGGGCTATTACGCCTCGGGCAGCCGCCAGGAGCCCGTGGTCCACGTCAAGAATCTCTACTTCCGTAACGACCCCATCCTGTTCGGCCAGCCGCCGGTCAAACCGCCGGTCAACACCTGGTTCCCCATCCCGATTCACACCGCCTCGTACCTGTGGGACCGCCTCGAGGAGGCGGGGATGATGGGGGTTCAGGGGGTGTACGTCCACGGTCCGGGCAACCGGATCATCGCCGTCATTTCGCTCAAGCAGCGCTATCCGGGCCACGCCCGCCAGTTGGCCACCCTGGCCGGGGCCTTCCTCCAGGGCGGCGCCTGCACCGGCCGCTACATCATCACCGTGGACGACGACATCGATCCCTCGAACCTCGACGAGGTCCTGTGGGCGGTGTGCACCCGGGCCGACCCGGAGACGGCCATCAGCATCGTCCCCGGTTTCCTGACCAGCCCCCTGGACCCGATGCTGTCGCCGGAACACCGCCAGCGCAAGCAGTTCACCACGGCCAAGGTCTTCGTCGACGCCTGCTGGCCCTATCACTGGAAGGACAAGGCCCCGCCGGTCAACCGGGCCTCGGACGAGTTGCGCCAAAAGGCCACGGCCAAGTTCAAGGACCTGTTCGACCGCGTCTGACGTCGATCCCGGTCCGGCCCGCCCGGCGCCGGCCACGGTAACCCTGGTCCGGGATATGGTCATGGGAAAGACGCGTCCCTCGGACAGAACCAGGTACAACGTCCAGGCGGTCCAGCGGGCCCTGGACATCCTGGACTGCTTTGACTTCGACCACCGGCAGTTGTCCCTGGCCGACCTGGTCCGGATCACGGGACTCAACAAGACGACCGCCCTTAGGCTGGCCGCCAACCTCGAGGACCGGGGCTATCTCAAGATCGATCCCGAGTCGGCTCGTTACACGCTGGGGCTGAGGTTATTCGAACTGGGCGGCGTGGTCTTTTCGTCCTTTTCGCTGCGCCGAGCCGCCGCCCGGCACATGAGCCGTCTCCAGCAGGACACCTCTTCCACGGTATTGTTGGGGGCCTTGATTGACGGCCGGCTGGTGTATCTGGACCGACGGGAGGGCCAGGGCGCGGTCCGGATCGTGTCCGATATCGGCTGGAATCGGGCCCCGCACTACGGCATGCTGGGGATGGTCCTGATGGCCTGGCTGCCGCCCGACGAGGTCACGGCGCTGTTGGCCAAGTACCCGCTCGAGCCGGTGACCCCGGCCACCGTCATTGACCCGGCGGCCTTCAGGCAGCGGCTGGCCCGCATCGCCCTGCAGGGCCACGTCGTCGAGGAGGGGGAGGCGGTGGAAGGCATCATCGGCGTGGCGGCGCCGATCAGGGACTACACCGGCCAGGTCCGGGCCGCCCTGGGCTCGGCCGTGTTGCAGGCTCAACATACCCGGGCGACCTTCGCCCGGGTGGTAGACGCCGTCAGGAGCGCCGCCGAGGCAATCAGCCGTGATTTGGGCTACAACGGTCAATAGGCCAAGGGGGGACCGGTGACCAAGACGCTGGCCCTGGTCGGGACGTTGGACACCAAGGGCGACGAGATCGCCTTTTTGCGCGACCTGGTCGCGGCCGCGGGACTCCAGGTCATGGTCATCGACATCGGGGTCCTGGGCCGCCCCGCTCTCAAGGCGGACGTGTCCAACCGCCGGGTGGCCCGGCGAGGCGGCGTCGGCCTGGATGAACTGAAATCGCGGGGCGAGGAGGATTTCGCCCAGCCGGTCATGGCCGCCGGTCTGAAGAAGATCGTCCTGGGTCTGGTGGCTTCGGGCCGAATCCACGGCCTGCTGGCCATCGGCGGGGGACAGGGCTCGACCATGGTCGCGCCCACCCTCAAGGCCCTGCCCCTGGGACTGCCCAAGCTGTTGGTCTCGACCAAGGCCAGCCAGGCCGGTATCCGGCCGTTCGTCGGCTCGAAGGACGTGCTGGTCCTGCCGTCGGTGGCCGACCTGGCCGGCATCAACCGGCTGACCAGACAGGTCCTGAAAAACGCGGCCGGGGCCATGGTCGGCATGTTGCTCGCGCCGCCCTTGACCCATGAGGACAAGCCGCTGGTGGTGATGAGCATGAACGGGACCATCACCGACTGCGGGCTGGCGGTCAAGGTGATGCTGCAAAATGCCGGCTACGAGGTGCTGGTCTTCCATTCGATCGGCACCGGCGGCGAGGCCCTCGAGCATTTCGTGGCCGCGTCCGATGTGGCCGGGGTGATCGAGCTGGCGGTCAACGAGATCGGCAACGAGTTGTTGGGCGGGCTGGCCTCGGCCGGGCCGCATCGTCTCGAGGCCGCCGGGGCCAAAGGGACGCCCCAGGTCGTCGTCCCCGGCTCGGCCGACTTCATCAATTTCCTCGGTCCCGAGACCGTACCCGGCCGGCTGCGCCGCCGCCGGATCCACCCCCACAACCCCCAGGCGACCATTGTCCGGACCAACCAGCGCGACAACCGGTTGCTGGGCCGGACGCTGGCCCAAAAGCTGAACCGTTCCCAGGGGCCGGTGACCGTCCTGTGGCCGGCCCGGGGCCTGTCCTCGGTGGGCCGCCCCGAAAAACCCTTTTTCGATCCCGAGGCCGATCAGGCCCTGCTCCGGTCCCTGAAGCGTCATCTCGAGCCGCGCATTCCAGTCCACGAGTTCGACCTGGACATCAATGACCGGGCCTTTGCCCGGAAAATTTTTGAGGCCTTCCGGCGGATGGTGGGCTGAGACATGGCCGCCAAAAAACCGGCCGGCGGAGGGTTGACCTTGAACCCGGAAAGCCCGTACTGGAATCCCTGGCTGGAGACCTTGGACCGCTCGCGGCTGAGACGGCTCCAATTACTGAAGTTTCAGCGGCTTCTAGACTGGGCCTACGAGCGCTCCCCCTTTTACCGGGAACTATACCGACGGGCCGGACTGGAGCCGGGAGACGTCCAGACCCTCGAGGACGTGGCCCGGGTGCCCCGGACGGACAAGGCCCTCTTCCGGTCGGCCCAGGCCGAGGGACCGTTCCCCTTCGGGCAATTGCTCTGCCTGCCGCCCGAGGAGGTGGTCGAGTTTCACCAGACCTCGGGGACCACCGGCCGGCCGCTGTTCCAGGCCGACTCGTGGCCCGACTGGGAATGGCAGGCCGAGGCCTGGGCCTTCATCCTGTGGGCCCAAGGGTACCGGCCCCCGGACCGGGTCTTTCTGCCCTTTGGCTACAACATCTTCATCGCCTTCTGGACCGGACATTACGCCGCCGAGAAGATCGGCTGCGAGGTGGTCCCCGGCGGGGTGCTGGACACCGAGGCCCGGATCCTCAAGATCCAGGAGTTGAGGTGCACGGCGATGATGGGCACGCCGACGTATCTTCTCCACATGGCCCGGGTGGCCCGGGACAAAATGGGGATCGATCCCGCGAAGCTTGCCATCGACAAGATCACCTGCGCCGGTGAGCCGGGGGCGTCTATCCCCTCCACCAAGAAGCGGCTGGAAGAGGCCTGGGGGGCCAAGGTCTTCGATCACGCCGGGGCCACGGAGATCGGGGCCTGGGGCTTTGAGTGCGCCGATCAGCCCGGTGGCCTGCACGTCAACGAGGCCCTGTTCCTGGTCGAGATCGAGGACGTGCTTACCGGCGAGCCGATCGCCGAGCCGGGCCGACCGGGGAAGATGATCGTCTCCACCTTCGACCGCTATGCCCAGCCCTGCATCCGGTTCGATTCCCAGGACATCATCGAGTGGGCCGACAAGCCCTGTTCCTGCGGCCGGACGTTCAAGCTGATCAAGGGCGGCGTCCAGGGCCGGGCCGACGACATCACCAAGGTCAAGGGGGTCCTCCTCTCTCCGGCGGCCGTCGAGGCGGTGGTCAGGAGTTTCGACCAACTGGGGGACGAGTACCAGGTGGTGGTCGAACGGATCGACGACGCGGACCGGATCACCCTTAAAATCGAATTGCGACCCGGCGCGGAGAGTGAACGGGTCAAGACCCGCCTCCGGGATGAACTCCGGCTCAAGACCAATCTCGGATACGCCATCGAGGTCCATCCCCTGGGGGCCCTGCCCCGCTACCCGGGAAAGGCCCGGCGGTTCTTGGATCTCCGCAAGGCCAAATCCTGACCCCTGGCCCACGGCGAACGGCGGCCGCGACCGGTCCCGAACACAACCACGCCGCTCACACCCGGGAGATGACCAGTGCCGACCTATCAGATTCACGCCCTCAAGTACGGCGGCCCGGTTTCCTCGTCCGGGGCCTTTTTGATGTGGCAGCGGGACTGGGACAAGACCGCCCAGCGCAACTACTACCTTTGGTGCCTGACCGGCGGACCCCGGCCGGTGGTGGTCGACACCGGGCTCTCGCCGGCCCAGGCCGCGGCCCGAGGGGTGCCCGACTACGACCATCCGGCCGAGATGCTGACCCGCCTCGGGATCCAGGCGGACCAGGTGGAACTGGTGATCCTGACCCACCTCCACTTTGACCACGCCGGGGGGGTGGGCCTCTTTCCCGAGGCCCGCTTTTTTGTCCAGCGCTCGGAGTACGACTTCTGGACGAAAAACCCCATGGCCGGTCGGCCCGTGTTCCAGTTCTTCCTGGACCAAGCCACCCGGGAGGCCCTGGTCGGGCTCGAGGCCGCCGGCCGCCTGGTGTTCCTCGAAGGCGACGCCGAGGTGGCCCCGGGCGTGGAGTGCCTCCTGGCCCCGGGTCACAGTCCGGGATTGCAGGCCGTGGCCATCGAGACCGAGCGGGGCCGGGCCGTCCTGGGCTCGGACAGCGGCCACGTGTTCGAGAATTTTTCCCAGGACTGGCCCAGCTCCCTGGTGGTGGACCAGGTGGCCCTGCTCCGGACCTACGACAAGCTCCGGGACCGGGCCGCCTCCTTGGACCTGCTCTTTCCCGGCCACGATCGACGTCTGGCCGAGGATTATCCGTCGGTGGCCAAGGGGGTGACGCGGCTGGTCTAGACGTCATGGTGATGGGCCGTGTACGTTTCAGGCGAAAAGGCCTTTGACCCGGCGGTTGATGATGATAAAAAAATAGGGTAATCAATCAAGCCGAATCATGGCCATCCCGCCCGCTGTTACGTCGCCGGATCGGCTCGGCGCCGGGGCGGGCAGGGGTTGCCGCGGACCGGCCGCTTATCATCCTGATCACCCCGGAGGCGTAAATGGCCGGCGACAAGAAACTCAGGGCCCGGGAACGCAAGCTCGAGAGGCTCAGCCCCTTTCAACTCAAGGACCGGCTGATAAGGCTGGCCCAAGAAGAGCACGAGCGGACGATGCTCAACGCCGGCCGAGGCAACCCCAACTGGACGGCCATCGCCCCCCGCCAGGCCTATTTCGCCCTGGGCCGTTTCGCCGTCAGCGAGTCCCGGCGCACCTTCCATGAACCGGGCATGGGGGGCCACGTGTCCCGCGAGGGGATGTTGGCCCGCTTCCAGGTTTTCCGTGACCAGGAGCCGACCGACCCCGGCCTGGCCTTCCTGAACGACTGCCTGGCCTACGTCAAAGACGAACTGGACCTCGACACGGAGGCCTTCCTGGCCGAGATGGCCGGCGCGATCATCGGCAGCCACTACCCCAGCCCGGATCGAATCCTGGAACAAATCGAGAAGGTGATCCACCACTACCTGATCCAGGAGATGTGCGCCGGCCGGCCGCCGGAGGGGCGGTTTGACCTGTTCGCCACCGAGGGCGGCACGGCGGCCATGTGCTACATCTTCAACAGCCTGAGCGAGAACAAGCTCTTGCACAAGGGCGACAAGATCGCCCTGGGCACCCCCATCTTCACGCCCTATCTGGAGATACCCCACCTCAACGACTACGAGCTGATCGAGGTCGAGGTCAGGGGCGACGAGCACAACGACTGGCAGACCTCTTCCGCCGAGCTGGACAAGCTGGCCGACCCGGCGGTCAAGGCCTTCTTCCTGGTCAACCCCAGCAACCCCGGGTCCTCGGCCATGCAGCGGAGCAGCCTCGATTACCTGGCCCGTCTCATCGAGGACAAGCGCCAAGACCTGATCATCCTGACCGACGACGTCTACGGCACCTTTGTGAACGGCTTTCACTCCCTGATGCAGGCCGCGCCCCACAACACCATTTGCGTCTATTCCTTCTCGAAATACTTCGGCTGCACCGGCTGGCGGCTGGGGGTGATCGCCATCCACCAGGACAAAGTGTTTGACCAAAAAATCGCCGCCCTGCCCCGGGCCGACCAAGAGGCCCTGGTCAAGCGTTACGGCAGCGTGACCCTGGACGCCGCCCACCTGGGGCTCATCGACCGGATGGTGGCCGACAGCCGCAGCGTGGCCCTCAATCACACCGCCGGGCTGTCCACCCCCCAGCAGGCGCAGATGGCGTTGTTCGCCCTGCAGGGGTTGATGGACACCGAAGACCGCTACAAGCAAACCGCCCAGCGGGTAGTCGGTAAACGATTCGACGATCTCTACCAGGCCCTGGGCCTCGGCTACACCCCCAATCCCAACGACGCCCACTACTACACCACCATCGACGTGCTGGAGATGGGCCGGGCCAAATACGGCCGGGAATTCGCCGACTGGCTGGTGGCCGAGTTCGAGCCGGTGGACTTCGTGCTCCGCCTGGCCCAGGAGCGCCAGGTGGTGCTGCTGCCCGGGGCGGGCTTCGACGCCCCGGACTGGTCGGTGCGGGTCTCGCTGGCCAACCTGCCCGACGAGGCCTACCCCGAGATCGGCCGTCAGATCGTGAGCCTGCTCGACGAGTACCACCACCCGTGGCCGGCCGCGGGCTAGTGTTTCGTCCCCTAATTTAAGGTTACGGTGGCAATGCGACGTTCTTGGCGGTTCGGCGCGGTCAACTTGTCCATAGAACAGAACATTGGTGGGCCGAATCGGCAAGAACTGCTCCCGTCGAGCGTACTGCAAAAAACGAGAACGCAACCCTAGCGCAAGAGGGGGCGGTGATGAGCGAGATCGTCGATTTTCTGCGGCAGAACGAGACCGTTTTGCTGTTTCTGGTCATCGCCCTGGGCTACTTGCTGGGGCGGATCAAGTTGGGCTGGTTCAGCCTGGGCACCACCGCCGGGGCCCTGATCGTGGGGCTGGTCATCGGACTGGTCAAGTTCGAGGTCTCGCCCCTGGTCAAGAGCATCGGCTTCGGCATCTTCATCTACGCCGTGGGCCTCCGGGTGGGGCCCCAGTTCTTCGACGGCATGAAAAAGGACGGGCTCAAGCTGATCACCTTGGCCCTGGTGGCCTGCCTGGCGGGATTCGGGATAACCTGGGTCCTGGCGGCCTGGCTGGAACTGGCCCCCGGCATCGCGCCGGGCATCATCGCCGGGGCCATGACCAACACCCCCACCCTGGGCGCGGCCGAACAGGCGGTGACCAGCGGCGCCGTGGCCCTGCCGGCCGGGGTGAGCCCCAAAGCCGCCGTGAACAGCATCACCGTGGCCTACGCCATCACCTACCTGTTCGGCACCGTGGGCCTGATTATCTTCCTCAAGGTGCTGCCCCGCCTCTTCGGCTACAACCTGGCCGAGGAGGCCAAGAAGCTCGAGGCCCAGATGAGCCAGGGGGTGCCCCAGTTCGACCCGGACAGCGACTACTTCTCCGAGTACCACTTCTGGGACGTGCGGGCCTTCGAGCTGACCAATGACCAATTGGCGGGCCAGCCCCTGGGCCAGCTAAAGGAGGGGCTGCCGGGCGGTCTGGTGGTCGAGCGCATCAAGCGGGGCGCCGAGATCATCGCCCCCACCGACGAGACGATCCTTCAACCGGGCGACCTGGTGGCGGTCAGCGGGCACATCAACCAGGTGGCCCAGGGGCCGCGGGTGATCGGTCCGGAGCGCCCGGACAAGGAGGTCCTGGACCTCGTTGGCGAGGACATCGAGATCCTGGTGACCAGCAAGCGGGCAGTACGAAAAACCCTGACCGATCTGGGGCGCGAGGCCGGCTATGGCTGCTACGTCAAGGGCGTCATCCGCTCCGGGGTGGAGCAGCAGGTCCACGAGGGTCTGACCCTGCACAAGGGCGACCTCCTGATCGTGGCCGGGGTCCGGGCCCACGTGGACCGCCTGGCCAAGTATCTCGGGTACGCGGTGCACCGCTCGGCCATCACCGACCTGTTCACCCTGTCGGTGGGCATGGTCCTAGGCTACCTCCTGGGCTCGGTGACGGTTCATGTTTTTGGGGTGCCCATCACCCTGGGCTCCGCCGGCGGGCTCTTGATCAGCGGCATCGTCATCAGCTTCCTGCGCTCCCGCCACCCCACCTTCGGCAACATCCCCGGCGGCGCCCGGGCGGTGCTCGAGGACATCGGTCTGACCATTTTCATCGCCGTGGTCGGACTCAGCGCCGGGGGCAGCGTGGTCCAGGTGCTCAAGACCTCGGGGCCCCAGGTCTTTCTGGTGGGCGTGGCCGTGACCCTGGTGCCCGCCTTTCTGGCCTTCTTGTGGGGCAACTACGTGCTCAAGCTCAACCCGGTGCTCACGGTGGGGGCCTGCACCGGCGCCATCACCAGCACCGCCTCCCTCAAGGCGGTCAACGAGGAGGCCATGAGTTCCCTGCCGGCCCTGGGCTACCCGGTGCCCTACGCCATTTCCACGGTGGTGCTGACGTTGATGGGCTATCTGATCATGCTGATTTTATGAGCCCCACGCTCCGGGGCGGGAGACAGGGCCATGAAGATCGTCTATCATCCCGAGTTTCTAAATGACTACCCGACCGTGTCCGTGGAGTGTCCGGACCGTATCGAGGCCATCCGGTCGCACCTGGAAGGGACCTATGATTTCGTGGAACCTCCATTGGCCACGGACGATGACCTCTTGCTCTGCCACACCCCGTCGACCCTGTCGCACGTGGGACGCGACGACCTCCTGGACCGCACCGCCCGGCTGGCCGCCGGCGCGGCGATCGTGGCCGCCCGACTGGCCGCCGAAGGCGAGCCGAGCTTCGGCCTGCTCCGCCCGCCCGGCCACCACGCCTCGCCGGATTCGCGCTGGGGCTTCTGCTTTTACAACAACATGGCCGTGGCCCTGCTGAGGCTCCTGACCGACGGCCTGATCGGCTCGGCCCTGGTCCTGGACATCGACCTGCACTTTGGCGACGGCACGGCCAACATCCTGGACCAGCGGCCCGAGTTCCAGGTGGTGAACACCCATTCGGTCCGGCCGGACGATTTTCTAAAGGAGGTTCGCGAGGAACTGGCCATGGCCGGGCCGAGCGACATCATTGGCGTCTCGGCCGGATTCGACACCGGCGAGTGGGACTGGGGCGGTATTCTGAGCACGGAGGACTTCGGGCGGATCGGCGAGATGGTCCGTGATTTTTCCGGGGAAAAATGCAACGGCCGGCGCTTCGCCATCCTGGAGGGGGGCTACTACCTGCCCGACCTGGGGAAAAACGTCCGGGCCTTTGTCGACGGCATGGCTTGAAAATTACAAGGCGTTTTCAAAGGTGACTTGACTGGGGGACCATTATCATATACTTTTTGTTAGAGAATTTTTCTGATCGAGGAACTTATGGTCCCCTCTATTAAACTTTCATCATACGTACCCCCCAGAGTCGGACAATTACTTTCTCCACAAACCGATCTACCTCGTATTGCTAAGGATAATGTCCTTGTTGCGGAAATTGAAGATTCCGTCAAGACAATTCCCACCTCCCATGATTTTTACTCTGGCGATATTCGTCAAGTGGCCTTACCAAAATCAAGTGTTCATCTTGTAATCACCTCACCTCCTTATTGGACTCTTAAAAAGTATCCAGAAACCTCGGGGCAGATGGGCCATATTAAGGATTATGATAAATTCCTAGACGAATTAGACCGCGTTTGGAAGCTTGCTCTTGATTCATTAGTTCCTGGTGGAAGACTGATATGCGTTGTGGGAGATGTTTGTTTGTCGAGACGGAAAAACGCTGGACGACATATGGTCGTACCCCTTCACGCCTCAATCCAAGAAAGATGCCGCAAAATCGGATTTGATAATTTGGCCCCGATTATTTGGTATAAAATTTCAAATGCATCTTATGAAGTTGAAGGCGGTTCAAGGTTTTTGGGTAAGCCATATGAGCCAAATGCTATAATAAAGAATGATATTGAATATATAATAATGGAAAGAAAGCCTGGTAAATATAGAAGTCCAACCCTTCCTAAACGTATACTAAGTGTTATTTCCGATATACATCATAAGAAATGGTTTAATCAAGTCTGGACAGGAGTCAATGGTACTTCCAGCCAGTCACATCCTGCTCCGTATCCATTAGAGTTAGCCGAAAGGCTTGTTCGTATGTTCAGTTTTGTCGGAGATACTATTTTAGATCCATTTATGGGCACAGGTACAACTAATTTGGCCTGTGCGAAATGGGGTCGAAACAGCATTGGTGTTGAGGTAGATCAGAGTTTTCATGAATTCGCGTGTTCCCGCTTACTTCAAAGCATTAAAACCAGTAAGGTTAATGAAAATACTTTAATAACTTGTTTGAACGTTTAGTTTATAAACCGACTTCCTATAGGAGGTTACTAAACCATGCAAACTAACAGCACAACATTCACTATAGCTGAATATTGTGACCAAATGAAAGCAGGCTCTATTATCATCAATCGTGATTACCAGAGGACATCAACAGTTTGGCCTCCCTCGGCGAGATCTTATCTCATAGATACTATTTTGCTAAGTTATCCTATACCAAAATTTTCTTTATACCAAAAAACAGATCTGAAAAGTCGTCGCACGATCAAAGAAATTGTTGATGGCCAACAGCGTAGTAATGCGATATTTGATTTCTATAATGACAAGTTGCGTATAAGCGGCCGAAGTTCTTTCAGTGGTAAAAAATATTCCGATTTAGCCGAATTTGATCAACAAAATTTTGTGGAATACAGCCTTAGCGTGGATTTGGTTGTTGGCGCAACTGATGAAGATATCAGACAAATGTTTAGAAGAATTAATTCATATACTGTACCTCTTAATCCGGAAGAACAGAGGCATGCAATCCAACAGGGTGAATTTAAATGGTATATCGTCGAAATTACTGAAAAATACTCGACAATATTGAAAGATATCGGAGTATTCACAGAGAGAAACCTTAGTCGCATGGCAGACGCAAGACTATTTACAGAAATTTTTTTAGCATTTGAAAAAGGAATAATTACTTACTCTAAAACTAAACTTGACCAATATTATAAAGATAATGACGATTCGTTTAACGGTAGGAAGGATTTATTAGATATCATTGACAGTGTTTTCGATATAATATTGACGCTTCCTGAACTTCACGGTAGTGTGCTTATGAAACCATTCAATTTTTTCACACTGAGCCTCGCAATTGCCCACCGTTTAGTAATTATTCAATCATTTCAAGATATTTACAAAATCGAGGCCACGAAGCTTGGGTCAAACGATATAATTTTGGCAAACCTTGGATGCCTTGCCGAAGCTTTGGAGGAAAACCAATCGAAGGGTCAATTTAAAGAATTTGTTGATGCCTGTTCTCAGGCAACAAATACTCAAAAACATCGCGAAAGACGTTTCGACTGGTTTTGCAGGGCTCTTGATCCACGTGTGAGGTTATGAGGCCGACTACAAGATTGTCAAAATTACAGCAATCCTCACTAAACAGAATCGTGAAGTTGAGGATTCTAGTCAATGATATACACGTCAAAGATGGTTTTCTAGGTATTCTACAAGAATCAAAGATAAGTTATGCAACTATTGAATTGCAAAATATGTGGAATAGTTTCATTCGTTCTTTTTACCTATCTTGTTTTTTTTCTGCAACTTCCGTTGGGGGCAAAACCGTTTCAGTTTCAAAAAGGGGCATAAACCAGCGGAAAGCAATTGACTTTGCAATTAAACACTGGAAGCCGAAACTTTATGCGAGACATCAAGGTAATTGGCGTCGTAGAGATGAACCTCCGTGGCATGATCCAAAAGTTCTTCTCAAGTTGGCGCAAGCTGAGGGATTTTCAAATTACCAACAAATTGAGAATGCGTTTTCAATACCAGATAGAACTCTTGAGGATCTTCCGGTTTTTAGAAATTTTTTTAGCCATAAAAATATCAGTTCTAAAAACGCCGCTCAAAATAGGGCCACCCACTATGGGATCTCTTCCACAAAAAGACCTTCAATCATATTAATCTCACGACCATACGGCAGACCTCAGCCGCTTATTCTAGATTGGTGTGACCATATTTCTTTGATGGTAGACTATCTTTGCCAATGAAATAGTGATCAATTCTTGGTTTGATAAAAATTGTTTTAGATGTCAGTGCTTCCACCCCGGCTTGATGTCCCCCAGGTCGCGGAAGTGGAACAGGACCCGCAGCTCGCCCAGGAGGCGATTGGTCGCCGACTCGATCTTCTCCACCTCACGGCTCGAGACCGGCATCCGCTCCAGCGAACCCATCACGTCCCGCAGCCGCTTGAACTGGGCCAGCAGGTTGGACCCCACCTGGACGTCCGCCAGAAAGTCGTGCACCTCGCCGAGCGTGTCCAGGCAGTGCCTGAGCCGAAGCTGGTTGTTGGTCTCCATCTTATTCCCAGCGGCCGTTGGGCCCTTGCCTCAGATCGTGGATGTCATCGTCCTTGGGGCGCACCCGCCGAGAGACGCGGATGCGGACTCCCCCGCCCTCGGTCCCGGGTTGGAGCACCCAGTTGGTCAGCCAGCTGACCGCGCTCAGGCAGACGGCCAGGAGGACCGCCCACCAGAAGCTGGTCACCAAAAACACGTCTCCCGGCAACAGCCAGGCGGCCAGCAGAATGACCAGGGCGTTGACCACGAAGATGAACAGCCCCAGGGTGATCAAGGTCAGCGGCAAGGTCAGCAGGATCAGCACCGGCCGGATGACGGCGTTGAGGACGCCCAGCACGGCTGCCACCAGCAGGGCGGCAAAGACCCCCCCCAGCTCGATCCCGGGTAGAATCCGGGACAGACCGAACAACGCCAAGGCGTTGATCAGCCACCTGAAGATGAGCACCGGCATAACTCAACCCTAACACGGCCTTTAGGTCCGGTTCAAGGGCCGACGAACCAGATTACTCCCGGTCGTTTCGCCCAATGGCCTGTTGGCGGGATTTGGAGAATCCCCTTTTTGATTGACCCTGCCCTGGAAAATGTGCTAATTTCCTCCACTACGCCAATCCACCACAATTAGTAGAGGTTTGCCATGCCTGCCGAACTGATCAAAGGCGCCGAAGTCGCCAAGCTGATCCGCGAGGAACTCAAGACCGAAGTCGACGAGCTTCGAGACAAGCACGGCATCACGCCCGCCCTGGTCACCATCCTGGTCGGTGAAAACCCGGCCTCGTTGTCTTACGTCACCGCCAAGAATAAGACGGCCCACGAACTGGGCTTCCACTCGACCCAGGACAATCAGCCCGAGGACATCTCCGAGGCCGATCTACTCGAGCTGGTCGACAAATACAACAACGACCCCCAGATCCACGGCATCCTGGTCCAACTGCCGCTGCCCAAGGGCATCGACGAGACCAAGATCCTCTACGCCATCAATCCGGACAAGGACGTGGACGGCTTCCATCCGGTCAACGTCGGCAAGCTGATGATCGGCACGGCCGTGTTCCTGCCCTGCACCCCGGCCGGCATCCAGGAACTGCTGATTCGCTCGGGCACCGAGACCTCCGGGGCCGAGGTCTGCGTCGTCGGCCGCAGTAACATCGTGGGCAAGCCCATCACCAACATGCTCCTCCAAAAAGCCCCCGGGGCCAACGCCACGGTGACCCTGGTCCACACCCGGACCAAGGACGTGCCGGCCCACACCCGGGCCGCCGACATCCTGATCGTGGCCGCCGGCGTGCCCAAGTACGTCAAGGGTGACTGGATCAAGCCGGGCGCCGTGGTCATCGACGTGGGCGTCAACCGCATCGGCAAGTCCGAAAAGACGGGCAAGGCCATCCTGGCCGGGGACGTGGACTTTGACGAGGCTATGGAGGTCGCCTCGAAAATCACCCCGGTCCCGGGCGGCGTGGGACCGATGACCATCACCATGCTGATGAAAAACACGGTCAAGGCCGCCAAGCTGGGCGCCGGACTGTTGTAAGGTGTAGCGCCGGTAGAGCGCCGGTAGTTATATTTAGTGAAACCGGTCCGAGGCCCAATGGCCCCGGCGGTCGATCCCAGGGGGACGGCCAGCCACACCCGGGTCGGGCTCGGGCCCTAGCCCGGGTTAGTCATGAGGGTTCGTAACGAGGGGTCGGTATCCCGAGCGAGAGGCGAAGTTGGAGCCATTTTGGCGCGGAGGCATAGTTGTGACTATGTCGAGCACCTAAATGGTGAAACGAGCCGCGCAGCCGGGATAGCGGCGCCGCAGTAGAAGTCTCATGAATAATCCGGGCAAAATATAACGCCTGGAGGACGGGGGGCGAGACGTGTCGCCCGAGGCCCCGGGACGTGTCGGTCGGAAAAAATCAGGCCCCCTGGTGTATCCAGGGGGTCTGCTCTCTTTCCGGCGCCGCTGATCCACGGCCGAGGGCGGCCCGATGTCCAAGCCTTCTCCGTCTAACGGCACTCCAACACCTATTGCCGGGAGGAAAAGATGCGCCGAGTGACCGCCGCGGACCTCTATCAGAAAAAGGCCAAGGCCGAGAAAATCACCATGCTGACCGCCTATGACTACCCGCTGGCCACCATCGTCGACCGGGCCGGGGTGGACACCGTCCTGGTGGGCGATTCGCTGGGCATGGTCGTCTTGGGTTACGAGTCCACCGTGCCGGTGACCCTCGAGGAGATGATCCACCACACCAAGGCCGCCCGCCGGGGCGTTTCCCGGGCCCTGCTCATCGGCGACATGCCGTTTCTGGCCTACCACGTCTCGGACGAGCAGGCCATCGCCAACTGCGGCCGGCTGTTCAAGGAGGGCGGCTGCGAGATGGTCAAGCTCGAGGGCGGGACCGAGATGGCCGAGCGGGTCAGAAAGATCGTGGACATGGGCATCCCGGTCTGCGGCCACATCGGACTGACCCCTCAAACGTCGATCAAGCTGGGCGGCTTCCGGGTCCAGGGCAAGGACGTGGCCGGGGCCCAGTACCAGTACGACTCGGCCAAGGCCCTCGATCAGGCCGGGGCCCAGCTCCTGGTCATGGAGTGCGTGCCCTCCCCCCTGGCCAAGCTGATCACCGAAACGGTGTCCATGCCGACCATCGGCATCGGCGCCGGACCGGACTGCGACGGCCAGGTCCTGGTGACCAACGACATGCTGGGCCTGTTCGACCGGTTCCAGCCCAAGTTCGTCAAGAAGTATGTCGACCTCATGCCCGAGATGGACCAGGCCGTCAAGGCCTACATGCAGGAGGTCGAGAGCGGAACATTCCCGGCCCCGGAGCACGAGTTCAAGATGGACGACTCGCTCCTGGCCGAATTGAAAAGATAGGGGGGAGCCGTGATCCATCGAAGGCTCGAACAGGTGTCGGCCGAAGTCCTGGACATCCCGGGCACGACCGGATCGGAACTCGCCTGGTTGACCGACAAGACCGCGCCGGCCAGGTTCTACATGCGCCGGGTGATCATCGCTCCGGGTGGGGTGGTCAAGTCCCACGACCACCCCTGGGAGCATGAGATGTACTACCTGTCCGGGCAGGGCGAGGTCCAGGGTCCGGCCGGGATGGTCAGCGTGTCCCCGGGTGACTACGTCGAAATTAAGGCGGGCGAGCGTCACGAGACGCGTAACACCGGCCCGGAAGACCTGGTCTTTATCTGCTGCGTGGGTGCGCCGCCCGAGGGGGAGACGTTTTAAGTCCATCCTCACCCTGAGTCACACCCAGCGGTAAGGAGAGGGTTAAAACCTAGGCGCCTGCCGGAGATATCCCCTCTCCCCT
>JAHJDS010000477.1 GCA_018812395.1 Pseudomonadota bacterium | reverse complement strand
GAGGACACGCCGATGGACATGAACACCTTGTTGTAACGCTTGAGGTAGTCCATGCAGGCCAGGACCACGCCGCTCGAGGCCCCGCCGAGCAGGACGTGGACCTTGTCCTTTTCCACCAGCCGCTTCAGGCCGGTGATGCCCTTTTCCGGGCTGCTCTCCGAGTCGGCGACGAACAGCTTCAGTTTCCGGCCCAGCACCCCGCCCTGGGCGTTGACCTTGGCGATGGCCATCTTCACCGCGTTGATCGTGGCCTGGCCGCACTCCATCTTCAGCGAAGTCAGTACGCCGATCCGCAATTCCCGATCGGCTGCCTGGGATTCGGTAACCATGACGCCAGTGGCCATCAAACTGAAGACTACGAGGCCACTGACAATCACGGCCAGTAGTGGGATGCGACTCTTGTTGATGTTTTTCAGTGCTGTCATTTTCCCCCTCCTTCGCCTAAAAATTTCGGGTAAAGGCAAATCCCCCGGAAGGCCGTAGGTTGTGGAAGGTCCGCCGTTAAGGACCTTGTCTCTCAGCCTTCCGTACACGCTCTCGTTATAGCCCTTCTCCCTCATAGGCCACCGGTGTCGATGAAAAAGGAGCTTGGCCTCGATCGGTGCCAGCCATTAAGGTTCGGCGTTCGTCGTAAAGTCGGACTACAATCCGACCGGTTGGGGGCCCGACTCCTTCAGGATTTTGGCCTTGGGGGTGAGTTGGCGAAACGTTCCCTGGATCTCCACGCTGATCGAGGCTCCAAATGAATCGCATGTGACGTCCGCCCTATTTCCCCAGCTTGCTGTAATCCAGGCCCAACCCCTGGATGATGAAGCTGGTGATGTAGTCGATGTTCTCTTCAAGACTGGTTTTACGAAGGTTCCAGCTTTTAAGGGCTAAGAAAACCACGTTGAACGTGATCAGGTTGGCGGCCAGGTCGTTTTCCTTCTCAGTTAGTTTCAATTGGCTGACGGCCGCTAGAAGCTGGCGAAAAAAACCGACCACGCTCTTGTCCTCGTGTTCCAAAATTAGTCCAAGATGGTGTTTATCCAAGTACTTGCTTTCGGTGTAGATGAATAGGAAGAGGGCCTTGTTTTCAAAAACTAACGCCAAGGTCAGTCGGATGGTTTTGATCAGCCTCGCCAAAGGGTCCTCAATTTCCTCAAGGCCTGAATGGATCAGGTGCTCTTACCAGATTTTTTGCATATGCTCATGCACTAGATATAGGATGTCATCCTTGGAAGAGATGTAGTGGTAGAGTTGGCCTATGGACATGTTGCAGGCCAAGGCGATGTCACGCATTGAGGTCTTATGAAACCCATTTGTAAAGAGCACGTTGCATGCGCGGTCCACGATTTGGGCATGCTTCTTCTCGACCAATTTTGGGTCTCGGGCTGATCCAGGAACCTCCAATTTGGGAATCCTGTCTCGAATCTCCTCATAATTCATCTTCAACAAGTCGACCATACTTTGCTACCTCAAACCATGGGTGGGAACTGTGGAAGTTGACTATATATCTGGTCGGTGCTTCCGTCTTCTATGCGCGCTGCCCTTTTAGCGGCCGCTTTGTAGCGTTCGAAATCGGCCAGCGCGTATATAGAAAGCTTCTGCGCTGCTAAAGAACCCTCGGCATGGAGAGTGATGATGTCCTCATAAGATGAGCCGAGATCTCGAATCAACTTTACCAACCTTAATCGATGCTCAGTCGGAACGCCCTCTCTGGCTCCTAAATACTTGTCTAGTAGACCGTGGATCTCCGGATTGAAATGGTCTGCCGCTGATGGGCAGGTGCCCACAATGCCGCCGGCTATATCTTGCAGATATTTAATGCCGGTGTGCCAGTTGTCAGCGAAGAAAAACTTAGCCACATTGGCATACATGGGATTGGGGTAGACCAGATCAGAGTCCGGTTCGCTTACGCAATGGTCGCAGGCGGCCCGCCCCATAATCTCGGTGGCTTCGGTATAATGCACCAGCCAAGTGAGCTTCTCCTTTATGTGGGGGATGTGCTCCACATTGTTGTATTCGGCCATCAGGGCTGCCGCACCGGTCAAGATCTCAAGTTCCGCCGCTTTGTAGGTCTCTGCACTGAGGCGGTGGAAGTTCCCAAACATGTAAGCGATCTGACCAGCGAATGGCCACTCTGCTTTAAGAAAAACCCTGTCGTTGGGGATAAAAACATCATCGAAGATAATCATGGCATCATTGATATATACGGAGGAACTTAAGGGATAATCGAAAAAATTGCCTGGCTCCTTGACCTCTGGTTCGGCTGAGATCATGGTCAACCCAGGAGCATTAACGGGTACCCCGAAAGAAACGGCATAGCCTTTATCGTCCTCACGCATGGCACGGCAAGGCAGCACCAGGATCTCATTGGAAAGAGGGGCCTGGCTGATATGGGCCTTTGCACCGCGCACCACGATGCCGTCACTTTTTTCCTTGACGATGTGGACGTAATAATCTTGATGCGGTTTCTGCTGGGAGGGTCGCAGGCTGCGGTCGCCCTTGACATCGGTCATACCCAAGGCCAGGCTGGCATCCGTATCCATGAGGTAGCGGCGATAGGCCTCAACGTTGGCGGCGTATTCGGTGCCATGCTCGCGGTCCACCCTAGGAGCCACCACGGTAAGGGCGTTGAGCCCATCCTTGCCCACGAACTTGGCACCAGAGGGCTTGCCGAAGCAGACCCTGGCCCACATCTTGACCACGTCTCGCAGACGCAGCAGGTCCTCCCGGCTTTTTTGGGGCAGAAAAACAAAGCTTACAACGTCGCCACTCTCGTCTCTGTCGGTCACCAACTCTGCGAACTGTGGGTCCTGTTGCAGGACATAGTCCATCGCCATCCAGTTGAGGCAGATCTTCAGGATGGGATGGGTGGTGACGTCCTCGACTCGTTCCCCCAGGCAATAGACCACCCGACCGTCTTTGAGGCTATCGATGTATTGCAGGGGAGTCCTGATCGCCACTCTTCGCCCTCCTCCTCGGCAAGACATGATGGGTGGTAACTTAAAGCTGACGTTGGTTTTTTCGGCTAGGTCATGCTCAGTCCGTTCCGGTTAACTTGTTTCCATGGCAGCTAGAGCAGCCATAGATCGAACGTTCATTCTATAAATTTTAAACTATGAGCATACGCGTTGTCAAGTGTATTTTGTGGGCCCAACATGCCCCGGGCGAATCCAGCAGCCTCAGGGTAGGCCCCTATCCTGGCCCCCTGAGCTTGCCGGCCGGTTTTTAGTGAAGGGTTGATGCCCGGCGGCGAATGGGGTATCTCACTTGGCGGCTCCCCACCTCCTCGCCAGCACCCCCCCTACACCACCCTCAGCCTCACTCCCCCCTCATAAACCTCCGCCCTCAACTCCGGCACCCCCTCCGCCCTCCCAGCCTAATACCCCTTCTCCACCACCTCCACCTTCACCACCCCGCCCACCTCCCCCATCGCCCTCGCCATCACCAGCTCGACCTCCTGCACCGCCTCCTGGATCTCCGCGGCGCCGAGGGCGGGGCAGCCATCACCCCCCCCGTCAGCAGGTTGACCTCGTGCACGGCCTGGTGGATCTCCGCGGCGCCGGGGGCGGGGTGGGTTGGCGAGTGGGCTGGGTGCGGGGGGGTCCGGTAGAGGTAGGTGCTGGATTGAGGCGTTGGGGAGAACTTTGAACAAGGTCCTGGTCAAGCCCCCTGTTGTTGAGGCGGTTCAGGCTGCCTTTTGGTGTAGAGTTCCTGTACGCCGGACCTGGGCCGGCGTAAGCATTCCCATCAGGCCGTGAGGCCTGACGTGGTTGTAGAT
>JAHJDS010000476.1 GCA_018812395.1 Pseudomonadota bacterium | reverse complement strand
GTCGGCCCCGATGGCGTCGGCGACCGAAAGCAGCACCTTGTTCGCGGCCGATTGATCCCAGATCTCGACCTCGCCCTTGCCCGTGCCCTTGCCCATGACGGCCAGGGTGGTGACGGTGTTGGTCCCCTCGTCGGTCTGGACGGTCAGCTTGCCGGCGCTCATCGTGATCTTGGCGTCGGCGCCGTCGTGGGTCAGGGTGATCGTGTCGCTATTCTCGATGACCCGGAACGGGCCGACCAGGTAGAGGTTGTTCGAGCCGTCGATATAGAACAGGCTGATCCAGGCGTCGTCGGCCTCGTTACGGAGCTTGAGGATCGAGCCGGCGGTGTCGAACCACCACATCAAGGGCTCGGTGTCCGTCGGGGCCGTGGCCTGTTTGAACTTCTGGACGATATTTAGCAGGTCGGCGTTGTACTTGGTCCGGACCTGGAGTCCGGAGACGTAGGTTGCGCTCGAGGCGCCTACCAGGCTCATGGTTGTCTCCTTGGCTGGGGATTGGTGAATAGGGGTGGGGGGGTAGCCGCTTGGGAGTCGGTCTACCGGTCGTCCCTGTCTTGGCGCGGCCGTGTTCCTGAGTCCGGCCGGCCCGGTCCATAAAAAACCGGGCCGGGCCGGCCTGTGGTCAAGACCTGTGCCGGGACTCCGTCGCCGGCCCGTCAGGTGGTGTTGAGGGGGTCACGGCCCGGCGGTCAATAGCCCATTGCCCGCCAGGCCACGTCGGCCGCCTTGGGATTACCGCCGGCGTCGTAGGCCTTGAGGGTGAACAAGGCGGTGGTCTTGTTGGTGGCCTCGGCGTAGTCGCCGGCGGCCCCGTCGACCACCTGGACGCCGATGATTTGCGGCCCGGCCGACCTCATGAAGGGACGGCTGAAAGACACCGTCTCGCCTCCGGATGAAACGCCTTCCTGGCCTGACTCGACCCGGTCGGGCATGTCCAGCTGGGCCTGAATGAGCGTCACCGTCGGGGTGTGGGCCGCGTCGCCCGTCCAGAGCCGCCCTCGGAACTGGAACATCCGGGCCGTCACGTCGGTGGTCCAGACGTCGGCCCAATCCGACCAGTCGACACCTGGGTCATCTCGGGTACGGACCTGCAGGGCGCAGCCGACGTCGTTGACGATCGAATCCCACGAGGCCTGGTCGTTCACCCCGGCCCAGTCGTCCAGCCGGTCGTCGTAATCATCGGCCGCAAAGGCGGCCTGGGTGGTGATCCGGCAGTCCTGGACGCTGCCCAGGTCAATGACCTCGAAGGTGTAGTAACCTTCGGACACGACCCCGCCGTACATGTTGACGTCGGCCACGTCGTCCAAGGGATTCATGTCGACCCAGGCCCCGGCCCCGCCCAGTTGGAGTTTGCCGTTCTGGTTCTCCCAGACGTCGGTCATGATTCCGTCGGTCCAGTCACCGGTCGCGTCCTCCTGGGTCTCCGTGACGTTCCAGTTGAAGGTGGCCGGCAGGGTGGTCGCCACGGAGGCGGCGTTCTCGGAGTGGATTCCCGAGGTGTCCACGGCCTTGACCAAATAGGTGCCGCTCTGGGCGGCGTGGAAGGTCTTGGCCGTGCCGGTGGTCCGACCGATCTCAATGTCGTTGTGCCACAGGGCGCCGGTGGTCTCGGGCGCGTGCCGGATGACGTAGGCGTCCAGATCGACGTCGCCGACCGGATTCCAGGACAAGGTCAATCCGGCCAGCGACGGCGCGGCGGTGAGATTGGTCACGTCCGCCGGCGGGGCGGTCTTGCCCTGCACGGTTCGGGAGGCGGTCGGGGCCGGGGCCCGGGGGCTGACCACGCCCAGGCTGGATATGGCCACGACTTGGACGGTACATAGAATTTGGTCCGGCACCTCGACCACCAAGTAGTCCCGGCTCAAACCGATGTCATACGTCTGCTCGGCCCCTCCGTCCTGGGACAGAAATACTCGGGCGCCCTGGTAGTCACTCGGGGGGATCCATGAAACCAGCAGGCGGGCCTGGTAGCGGTCCCCCTGGCGGACCAGGTCCTCGCCCAGGGTCAGCCCGGTGACCTGGGGCGGGCTGAGGGCCGTGGCCGACTCCTCGATGACCGGCGTCTCGGTGTCGCAGTTGAAGACGCTCTCGTTGTACTCCAGGGCGGTGATCTTGAACGTGGTTAGGTCTTCGCCGCCGCGCTCGATGGCGATGATCCGGAAGGCCTCCCGGTCCTGGGTCACCTGGCCGAAGGTGTAGACGTCGTGCTCGGCCGGGACCGAGGCAAAGGGCTCGCTCATTGTCAAGGTGTCGGTGGTCGCGTCCTGGGCCACGACCGACTTCTCGACTACCGAACCATCGCTGAGTCGGATGGTAATCCGGTAGGTATTTTCGGCCGACAGGGTCACCTCCTGGTCGAGGGTGACGGTGTTCTCCGTGGCCGAGACGATCCGGCCGCCGTAGCCCCACTGGGGCACGTCGTGCTGGACCCAGATCACGTCGCCGATCTGGTCGATCAGCCCGTCGGCCGCCACCTGGAAGCTGACCGTGCGCTTGCAGTACTTGTTCAAATAGAGCATGTACTTGGCCAGGCGCACCGCCTGCGACTTACGGGTCACCCCGATGAGCGACAGGGTGGACTTGTTGTCGTACTCCGCCTCCTGGTCGACCACGGACAGGGTGTCGCGCCGATATTCCTTGAGCGGATTGGCGAACTGGACCTCGATCTCCCGGGACCGCTCGTTCATGGGGAGATAGGTGATCTCCAGGGAGTCGGCCAGGATATTGCCCACCGCGTAGAGGTTGGTCGGCGCGACGGCCCGGTCCGCGACCACCGAGTATTTCGACCCGACCGTGACCAGGGCCGCCCGGCCGGCGGTGCAGGCCTTGGAGGCCGCCTCGAACACGGTCATCTGGGAGTCGAGGACGATGTTCAGGGTGCACCGCTTCTCGGTGCCACCCAGGCCGTCGGGGACCATCTCGTCGCACCAGTCGGCCCAGGACTTGAAGGCGGTATAGTCGAGCATGGTGTGGCTGATACCCGCGCCGTAGCGGGAGTTGTTCAGGATGTCCCAGGCCGCCCAGGCCGGGTTGTCGCTGGCCACGGTATGCGGGGTTTCGTCTTCCTCGTAGACGGTGATGTCGCCCCGGGCGACCAGGGAGGTAATGGTCGGCATGCCGCCCGAGAGCTGGTCCGTGGCCAGAAGCTTAACCGAGTACAGGGCCACGCCGGGATAGGCCAGATCGTCGGTGGTGATCTCGGTCAGGAGTGACCAGTACATGGTGGATTGCTGGCTCGTCCCCTCATCGTCGGCCGTCTGCCGGGTGACCTGGACCTCGTAATGCCCCGGCGTGAGACCCTCTTTACGAAAAACCCGACGCAGGGCCACCGAGCGGTTGTCGGTGATGGACACCGTGTCCCAGGCGGTCCACGAGCCGGCGCCCACCTCTCGGTATTCGAGCTTGACGCTGACCGTCTTGGGATTCAGGTCGCCGGGCGAGGTGGCATACAGGCCGCGGGGGAAGGCCAGGGTGATCTCCAGTCCCTCGACGGCCGTGCCCTGGGTCTGGCGGGTGACCGGCGTGCCGTAACTGACAATGGCGTCCACCGGCCGGTCCTGGTAGAGGTTGCGGAAGTTGGCGACCGGGGTCTGGTCCAGGGCGCCCAGTTTGGTCTCGGTATTGACGTCCTTGTAATTGGTCACGGGCTGGTTGTTGATCTGAAGGTCGGTGATGGACTCGATCGGCCCCTCGCTCACGGCCAGCAGGATATTGAGGTACTGTTTGTCGCCGTCGGTGGTCACGTGCCGGGCGATGACCTGTCCGCCGACGCGGTGGGTGCCGTAGACCACCGGGATGGCGAAGCCGGGCTGGTCCTGATTGCGGATGTCCCAGCCGTAGGTGTTGGAAGAGCCCCAGTCGCCGGTAAAGTCCAGTTGGGGAATGTCCGCTGTCTGGGGAGGAAAGATGGCGTTGACCACCATTCCACCGACGGATACCCAGGCCGCCGCCGCCATTGAGGAGAAGAAACTTGACCAGGCGAAGCCCGCCTCTTTGGCCGTACCGCCATAGGAATAAACGGCCGCAACCGTGAGGGCGATGGCGATGGCCAACATGGCCACGGATCGGCCGACGTCCTTGCCGCCGCCACCGCTCCCTCCGCCCCCACCCTGGAGATGGGGGGCAATGGTCCAGTGTTCGCCGGGGAGAGGGTAGACCATGTCCGGGCCGGCCTGGATGCCCCGGCCGCTGACGAACAGTTGGACTTCCTCGACGCTCAGCTTCAGTTCGTCCAGGTAGACGGACAGGGTGGCCCCGGGCCGGTGGACGAGCAGGTGCCGCTCCACCGACTCGGCCGGTCGCCAGTAGTTCTTGACCAGATGAAAGGTGACGTGCTTCATGGGTGCTCCTTTAACTACCGGTCTCCGCGGCCGGCACTCCGCTCGGATTGACGTCCCGGTTAGTTTCAGCGGGGTTCGGGTCCGGAGGAGTCATCAGCCGATAGAATCCTTGGATGCGCTTGGCCCACGGCGGACGGCGGGCGTGATCGACCACCACGCCGTCGTTGCGTAGGACGTGCAGGAACCTTTGGGGCTCGACGATGACCCCGACGTGGTTGACGAAGCGGGGGTGGTTGCGGATGACGACCAGGGCGCCGATCTTGTCGGCGGTGGTCCGGGTGGTGCGGATCGCTCGCTCGCGGGCGATCAGCCCGCC
>JAHJDS010000475.1 GCA_018812395.1 Pseudomonadota bacterium | reverse complement strand
TAGGACACTAGTTGATAGGTCTCGGCCTTGCAGCAGACCCTCATCACCCGGGTGATGGCCTTGACCGGACCGTGGTCGGTCTTCTTGGCCTGATGTCTGACCAACAGGGCGGCCACGACGCGGCAGTCACCCCGTTTCGCAAAAAACCGGTCAATGACGTACCAAGCGCCCTGGTCGTTCCTCTCCAGCAGGATCGGCTCGGCCCCGGCGGGAAGACCGAGCCCCGCCAGTACCACTACGACCAGCCCCAAGATTATCCAACGGGTCACCCTGCGCCTCCTGAAATGATGTTGTCCCTACGCCGCGGCCGTCCGGGTCCGACGGCTACCCGAAACTATTATTTCAGGGGATACCATGTCAACAATGAACCACGCCCGTCTCGCCTGGATCTGTCGGTGCTGAAAATTATTGTCCGCACATCGTTGACATGCTAAAAACCCCGGATGGACTACGATCTGACTGAAGAGCATCGCCTGATCCAGGCCACGGCCCAGAAATTCGCCCAGACCGAGATCGCCCCCATCGCCCGGGAACACGACCGTGAGGAAAAATACCCCGCCCACATCGTGGCCCGGGCCAGCCGGGCGGGACTCATCGGCCCGATGATCCCGGAAAAATACGGCGGCCCGGGCTTCGGCTTTTTCGAGCAGGCCCTGATCTCCGAGCAGTTGAGCCGGGTCGACCTGGGCATGGCCCAGGTCATCGAGTCCGCCGCCTTTGGGGCCATTGCCGTGCTGCTGTTCGGCGATGAGGACCAGAAACAGACCTGGCTGCCCCGGGTGGCCCGGGGCGAGGCCGTCTCGGCCGGGGCCTTTACCGAGCCCGACGCCGGCACGGACGTGGCCTCGATCCGCACCCGGGCGGTCGAGGACGGCGACGAGTTCGTCATCTCGGGCAACAAGATGTTCATCACCAACGGCACGGTCTGTGATTTCTACGTGGTGCTGTGCGTCACCGACCCGGCGGCCGCCCGGCCCCACCAGGGGATGAGCCTGATCCTGGTCGAGGCCGACCGGCCGGGCATCACCGCCACGCCTATCAAGGGCAAGATGGGCCTTCGGGCCAGCGATACGGCCGAGGTCGCCTTTGACCAAGTCCGCGTCCCTAGGTCCAATCTATTGGGGGTGGAGAATCAGGGTTTTTCGAACCTGATGCGCTTCTTCGACTGCAGCCGGACCATGGTCGCCGCCCAGGGCGTGGGCCTGGCCCAGGGGGCGCTGGACCTGGCCATCCGCTACGGCCAGGAACGCCATACCTTTGGCCGGCCCCTGGTGGCCAATCAGGCCGTCCAGTTCATGCTGGCCGAGATGGCGACCCGCATCGAGATGGCCCGGACCGCCACCTACCGGGCCGCCTGGCTGGTGGACCAGGGCCGGCCCGACTCCAAGCTGGTGGCCATGACCAAGTATTTCGCCGCCGAGTCCGCGGTCTGGGTCTGCGACAAGGCCCTGCAGCTCCACGGCGGCTACGGCTACATCGACGAGTACGACGTCCAGCGGTTCTATCGCGACGCCAAGGTGCTCGAGATATACGAGGGGGCCAAGGAGGCCGAGAAGATGACCATCGCCCGCCGGCTGCTCTAGGCGCCAGCTGAAATACAGTGAGCGCCCCACCCTGACCGGCCTAACGAGCCGCAGGCGCCAACGAAGTGGTGCCGATAAGCGCGGATGACCAAGCGGCGGCCTTACCGAATGTTAATCGCGAAGCAAAGGCGTCCACTGGCGCTGCGAAGCCTCACGGGGTGCCACTCGGCACACGAGTAATTCGCGGTGCCACTCGGCACACGAGTAATTCGCGGTGCCACTCGGCACACGAGTGATTAGCGGTGCCACTCGGCACACGAGTAATTCGCGGCCGACCTTCGTGCCCGTGAAACACTTCGTCCGCGCTCGCCGCCTCCACTCCGTTTCGGCTCCGTTTTACATAACGAGAGCGGGGCCGAGGCGCGCCAATCGCTCGCCCCGGGCCTGGTGGCGCCCCGGATCAGGCCTTGACGGCCAGGGCCGACTGCGGCAGATTGGTACATAATGAGAGCGTTTTGCAACGCTCTCATTATGGAGGATGGATATGGCCCCGTCGAAAGATCTAAAATCAAAACCGGACCTGCGGACGTCGGCGGTGTGCGGGTTGTTCTGCCCAGGCTGCTCGGCGTTCATCGCCACCCGCGAGGATCCGGAACGTTTGCAAAAGATCGCCGCCCGCTGGAACGTCCCGGTCGAGGAGGCCCAGTGCGACGGCTGCCGGTCGGACCGGCGCTTCGTGTATTGCCGGACCTGCCACATGGTCTCCTGCGCCGCCGACCGCGGTCTGGAGTTCTGCGGCGAGTGCGACGACTATCCGTGCGCGGAACTAAAAGAGTTCCAGGCGGCCATGCCCCACCGGATCGAGTTGTGGGACAATCTGGCCCGGATCAAGGAAAAGGGCTGGGCGAAATGGTTTACCGAGAAGGCCGGGCACTATTCCTGCCCGGAGTGCGGGGCCATGAATTCAGCCTACGACCCGGCTTGCCGCCAGTGCGGGCACACTCCGAGCTGCGAATACGTCGCCCGCCACAAGGACGAGATCCTGGCTTACTTGTCCCAGGGAAAATAGGGACTGTCACCGATCTGATAACGCCGCGACCAGACGGCATGAAAAATAGGTGACGATATTTTCCTGAAGGAGACGCTGACATGAACTTCGGTTTCTTGTTGTTTCCGGACGTGGAAGAACTGGATTTTGTCGGGCCCTGGGAAATCATCGGGATGTGGAGCAAGATGTTCGACGGGCCGGAGCAGTGCTTGATCGTGAGCCAGGAGGGCCAGGCCGTCCGCTGCGCCAAGGGCCTGCAAGTGAAGGCGGACCACAGTTTCGAGACCTGTCCGCCCCTCGATTATCTGCTCGTCCCCGGTGGCCAGGGCACGCGCCGGGAGGTGGACAACGCCGAGTTGATTTCATTTGTCCAGAAACAGGCGGCCGGCTGTCGCCAGGTGCTGTCGGTCTGCACCGGGTCTTTTGTGCTGCAGGCCGCGGGCCTGCTCCAGGGCAAAAGGGCGACGACCTACTGGCGTTCCTTGGACTTGTTGGGGAAGTTGCCGGGCGTGAGTGTGGTCGAGGAGCGGTTTGCCCGTGACGGCGATATCTGGACGGCGGCCGGGGTGTCGGCCGGCATCGATCTGGCCTTGGCCCTGATTGCCGACCAGGCGGGACCGGAGACGGCGGGCAAGGTGCAGTTGGCGGTCGAATACTATCCGTCGACCAAGCGCTATGGTCAGGCCCACCTCTCGCCCCAGGCCCCGGGATACCTGAAGGAGTCGAAGTAGGGCCGCCCATACCAATTGAGGGAAAAAATGGGCTTTAAACGAGTCTTTAAGGTAGAAACTGACGGCCTAAAAATTTCATTCATGTCCCCGTCTAAAAGGGGCCTCCTTGTTGGAATGGCAAATGATAAAGGAATTGTTGTAGCATTGAACGAATTGACGGCCCACACTAACGGTGATGACCTAGACTTTTCGGGTGGAGAAGTTTGGAGAAGGAAGGCCACAACACCACTTTTTGAAAGGATTGCCTTTCAATTCATAGAAATTGTAGAAAGTGTTTTAAATTATATTCCAAGGAAGACTATTGATTTATTTAAGGCGGAGTTGCTAGAAATCGCTTTTGATTTCTCTAAAGCAGAAGAGGCCATTTTGGAATATATCCAGGTCGAAAGCGAAGCGATCTCTCGTTGTCAGAGTGAGCAAGGAGTCATTGTCCAGCCTCGCGGTATTCGTTATGAGAATCCAACTATGAAACTCAAAGCAATTGCGGAAAAGATACTCATGCAACTTGTAATAGGGATGCGTAAGTTGCCAGTTGCATTAAGTCTTATAACAGGCACTAAATTTTCTACGGGTGAACAATTCATTGCTCAGCTTAAGGAGTTCTTGCCCGCAGAACATCCTGATAGGGCTAGTATAGATTCGGATCAAGAGTGGATCAAAGAGCTATATGACATAAGAGGAACGATCGAGCATGGTTACTTTGACGTCGACCCTTTCGAAGTAGTCTCAAGCTCTGACACAAGGTATGAATATGAAATAAAAACTTGCCGTATAGCATTAAACGAATCGAAAGAGAAGAACGCAAATCTTGGGAAATATTTGGAAGTTACACTACATAATTGTTTTACTTTCTGTGAGGAGTCGTTGGCCTTAGTTTTAGAAAGTATGCTAAAATATCCCGTAGTAATGGCGACACTTCCTGAAGAGCTGAGGTCTCAGAGGAAACACTATAGATTTGTGCTCGACCTCGTTCCAGAAGTTAAGAAGCAAATTACTGGAGATTAGTTGAAAAGACAAAAATTGGATTGACTAAAGACTTTAGACCTTGAAAAAAAATAAATTCAAACAATGAAATTAGGACTGCTCTAGGTGATGGGAAGAAATATAATGAATAAATTGCAAACGGGAAGGGATATTCCTGGGCTATATCAGGGCGGCATCTGAAAGTCGAAGGCGCCGGTCGTGCGCCAGGCCTGGATGGCAGTTACTAAAAACTCGATGCCCCGGAGCGGGTACTCATACCTCCGGCCGCCATCGGCCTCGAAGATGACCGTGGCCCGGTGGTCGCCCAGGGCGCGGCCTGTCTCACCTGGAAGGGACTCAAGGACAGCCTGGCTGACGGCAAAGGGGCGCTCGATCGGTGCCGGGTCAGCTTGGACGCTTACCGGCGTACCAAGCGCGGTTCTGGAAAGTGATATGGCCCTTAATGGTGAGGTGGAAGGGGTTCTGGACTCTAAAAAGTTTCCCCCATTTACCCCGAAGCATATCCGGAAAAAAATATAAGGGACTCGGCTGAGCCCCTATCGATCTGATTTTATGATGAAATCCTTGGTGCCGAGGGACGGAATTGAACCGCCGACACGAGGATTTTCAGTCCTCTGCTCTACCAACTGAGCTACCTCGGCCCCCCGAAGCCTCTCTATAGGATGGATTCAGAAGCCAGTCAAGCAAAAAAGCCTGGGCCCCGCCGGCCGGGCCGCGTCTCGCCCGAGCCTCACAGCTTCTGCAGCTTGCGCCGCCGCTGGCGGTCCCTCTTCTTGGCCCGTTTGGCCGGCCCTTTCTTGCGGGTGTCATGCCTGGTCCGGGGCTCGTCATCGTCCTCCGGAGGTTCGACCGCATCGGTCAGGGACGCGTAAACGTGGGCCTCGAATTCGGCCGACGACATTACCTCGGCCCCGGCCCGCTCACAGCTTCGGGCCAGTTCGCGGTCCGAGGTGACGACGACCGCCCCCGTCCCGAGTCGGGCCGTTCGCCGGACGATGGCCTCGTCGGCCGTCTGCCCCTGGGCCGTGTAGACCAGCCGGACGCCGGCCTCCTGGGAGGACTCGGCCCCCAAGTGGACGGACGCGGCGGCATCGAAGACCACGGTGACGGTGTGGCCCCGCTTTTTACGGTACAGGGCCAGCAGCCCGATCAGCTCCCGCCGGGCCGTTTCCGGGTCGGCGTCAAAGGCCGGCCCCAGACTGGGCGACCGCCGGATCAAATTATAGCCGTCGATGATCAGCTTCACCGGATTTCAGACCTGGGACTGAAAGGAGGTGGACAAAAGATGATCAGCCAGCCTCTTGGCCAGACCGATGATGGTCAGGACCATGGGCCGATCCAGGGCCTGGGGCAGCACCGAGGCGTCGGACACGAACAAGTTGGCGACCCGGGTCTGCAGGTTGTCATCGACCACCCGACCCAGGCGGGCCGTGGCCCCGGGGTGGGCGCCCCGGACCGGCCCGACGATGATGCTCCGCGGGTGGCAGCCGGCCCGGATCAGGATGCGTCGGGCGACGGCCGCTCCCCTGTCGAGCCGGTCGTGGTCCTGCCGGGTCAGCGGCTTGGACACCCGGCCGTCCGGGGTGACGTAGCCGGCCAGCTCGTCGCCGATCTTGACCATCAGGCCCAGTTGCCGCCGATAGGACAAGAACTGGCCCAGCCGGGCCGGGTTCTTCCGGGCGACCATGATCAGCCACAGTCCCCAGGGGTCGATCAGGTTGGACAAGAGGATGCCCTCGTCCTCCATGAACTCGTAGGTGCCCACCGACATGGGCGGCCCCGAGGAGGTGCCCGCATGGCGGGACACGCCGGTGACCATGACCAGCGGGTCGAGGAACATCCCCACCCCGGCCTCGTCGAGCCCCGAACGTCGCAGGATCGTCGGCGTGCCCAGGCCCCCGGCGGCGACGACGACCACCTCGGCCTCGACCTCCAGGCGCCCCCGGGGCGTCAGGGCCAGCACCCCGGTGGCCGCGCCGTCCTGGATGATGACCCGCCGCACGTCGGCGCCGTTGATGATCTTCCCGCCCGCGGCCACCATGTCGGCCACGTAATCGCGGGCGGTCCACTTGGCGCCGTGCGGGCAGCCGAGCATGCAGGTCCCGCCGCACCTGATCCGGCACCGGTCGGGGTCGATGAATTTCCTGAGTTTTTCGAAGCGATGACCGAGGTCGTTGGCCGCCTCGAGGATTCTCATCGCGCCTTGACCCACCACCTCGTCGGGCAGGGGATGGAGGCCCAGTTCGTTGATGGTCTCCCGGACGTGGGGTTCGAGGTCGATCCCGTATTTGGCCTGGAGCCAGGGCGGCGGCTCGGTGGCCGCGCCGCAGTACAGGATCGTCGAGCCGCCGGTGGTCAGGGCCCGGACGATGTTCAGCCCTTCCTCGGTGAAGCGGAGGCCCATCCGGTCGGTGTAGGACAAGGCCGAGAGGTGGTTGCCCACCCGGGCGTGGTGCCGACCCTTTTCGAGCAGAAGGACCCGCCTTCCGGCCCGGGCCAGGGCCCGGGCCACGGTGGCCCCGCCGGGTCCGGAACCGACGACGACCGCGTCGGCCTTGTGTCGGACAGTCTTCACGCGTACCGGTCCTCCCTGCCGGTCAAACCCACCCCAGCCGCCGGGCGGCCGTCCTGACCGCTTGACGGGCCGGGTTGTCCGGGGGCAGATCCCACAGCGACCGGCCCTGGTAGTCGTATTGCCGGAGCGTTTCGTCCTCGGGCACGGCCCCCGCCAGAGTCACGCCGGGGGGCAGGCGGAGGTGAGCGCCCGGGGCCGCCCGGTTGGCGATGACACTGAGCCTCCCCGGACCGACCAGGTCGGCCAGATGGACCAGGGTCTCGGCGCTCCGCCTCGAGCCGTCGGTCACGGCCAGGTAGCGATTGACCCGCCGGGTGACCCGGCGGCTGATCTGCTCCAGACCGGCCTCGGCGTCGATCAGGACCGCGGCGAAAGGGTCGGCGATCACGTCCAGGGCCTCCCGGAGCAAGGTGTTGGCCGGGCAGAAGCAGCCGTCTTCCGCGCTGTAGCCCATGGCCAACAACGACCAGCCGTCGCGCTCCTCGAGGGCCTGGAGGGCGGCGTAGTCCACGGCCTCGGCCAAACTCGCCACGGGCCGATCCTGGCGGGCGGCGGCCAGGACCTCGGCCCGGACCCCGGCCAGGGTTTGGCCGACGCGCTGGTTCAGGGCCGAGACCAGGCCGCCGGCCGGATCGGCGTCGATGAGCAGGATCGGACCGGTCCCGGCGTCGAGGATCGCCCTGGCCAACAGCGCCGCGACCACCGTCTTGCCGGCCCCGCCCTTGCCGCACACGGCGACGACGGGTTTGGCGGCCGGCTCAGCGCGGGGCATCGTCCGCGTCGGTCTTCGGTTCCCCACCCCCCGCCGCCAGCCCCCGGGACATGGCGGCCACCACCTCGAACAGACTCAATCGGGTGAACACCCGGCGCCGGAACCAACCGAGCAGGTAACCGGTCAGAAAAGCCAGGCCGCCGACGGTTCGGCCTACGGCCCGCTCGGTCCGGGTGGTTTTGGTCAAGGGAATCGGGTCGCCGCGGAGTCCGGCCTCGGTCATGATCGCCTCCCTGAGTGGCGCCCGGCCCGAGGGCCGGACGAAGTCCGGAACGCCGGCGTCGGCCAAATGCTCGGCGTACAGCGTCGGGGCAAAGTCGAACAGGGGTATTAACCGGGCCAGATCGCCGGCGCTGCCCCGCAACAGCAGCTCCCGCCGCCCCAAGGCCACCCCCGGGGCCAGGCGTCCCCGCAGGACCTCCTGCATGACCTCGGCGTCGATGGTCACCACCACCCGGGCGTCCCGGGCGTCCCGGCCGACCTGGACCCTCATCGGTCGGTGGGAGAAATCGAGCCGGACCCGTCTCTCGGGCCGGCCGCGCAAGACGAACAGGACGCTCAGGGGCGACCGGTCGATGATGATCCGGACGACCGCCTCGATGTCGGCCAGGCGCTTGAAAAAGGCGGCCAGCAGGATGGTCGTCGGAGCTGTCTCCCCCTGGTTCACGGCCGTCTCCCGCGCCGGCGGATGATTACGTCACGCAGCCGGTCGCAAACCGCTTTGGACTCGCATCGGTCGCAGTCCAGGTCCGGGCACTCGGCCGTGCCGTCGCCCCGCAGGACCAGCTTGCGGTGCCTTCCGGCCAGGATTTCCCCCTCGGCCGCGATCGGCCCCAGGTCGGCCACGTCCCCGGCCGACGAGGTGACGAACACCACCTCCCCGGCGGTCACGCCGGCCACCTCCCGGCCATAGACCGCGATCAGGGCCGAACCGACCACGGCCAGGTCAAGTCCCCCGGCCCGCGCCCGGCGGCTGATGCGGACCCACAACCGGCCCGGCACTGAACGCACCATAAACCCGGGCAACCGGTGGGTCAAGTACCGGGCGGCCTCGACGGCGTAGGGGTCCGGTCCGACGCCGGGCCCAACGGCCAGCATGACCACCTGGCCGAAGGAAAGGGGCGGCGGCGAGTTCAACTCATCCAGGTCCGGGCCGACGATGGTGATCCGTCCCGGCGCGATCAGCCCGGATTGGGTCGTGACCAGGACGGCGGACACGGACTCGGTCCGGGGGTGTCCCAGCTCGACGGCCGTGTCCTGGGCCAGGACGACTTCGGGACGGCCGCGGCCGGGCGGCGCCAAGTCGAACCGACGCACCAGGTCCGCCAGTTCGTGGGGCGCCTCGAAGGAGGACGCCATCTCCCGTCGCCGGGCGACAAACTCCCGCACCCGCCCGATGAGCGGCCCCATGTCGGCCGGGACCGGTCCGGAATGTGCGATCCGGGAGGCGGTGGCGGTCATGGGG
>JAHJDS010000474.1 GCA_018812395.1 Pseudomonadota bacterium | reverse complement strand
TTCTTCCCAATCCACGGCTCGATCGACGAAGGCGACGAGATTCGGTTCGGTGATTTCAGGTGGATCGTCTTTTACACGCCCGGACACGGCGCGGGGATGATCTGCCTCTACGAGCCTGACCGCAAGTGGCTCATCAGCGCCGACGCCCTGTGGGAGTCGGACGTGGGCGTGATGACGCCCCGGGTCGAGGGCATGGACGTCGCCTGGCGGGCGTTGGATTCGGTGGCCAAGCTGGCCGGGCTGCAGGTCGAGTTGGTCCTGCCCGGTCACGGCAAGCCGTTCACCGATTTCCAAGGGGCGATCCGGCGGGTGGCCGAACGGCTGCGGGGTTTTCGGGACGATCCCCCAAAAATGGGCCGGGACCAGATCAAGAAGATCCTGGTCTACGCGGTGATGATGAAAGACGGCCTGCCGGAGAAGGGGCTCCTCGATTACTTGATGAGCGTTCCGTGGTACCCGGACACGGTGGACCTGTTTTTCGACTCAACCTACGAGGCCACCCTGAACGAGGTGTTGTCAGAGTTGTCCGAGCGGGGCATCCTGTACGTCGAGCACGGCCAATACCGGACCACGGTCGAGCCCTGAGTCGGCGGCCGACCCTTTTTCCTTGCGCCGACCAAGGGGGCCATTTATATTTACGGCGGAAGGGTAACAGGAGGAGGCCATGGGCGGCACGGGCATCGTGCGTCATCCACTGTACATCGAACACCTCGAGGGCGTGCCCCACGTCGAGTCGCCGGCCAGGCTCAAGACCGTCTACCGGATGCTGGACTCGCCGGACATGGCCGGCCGGTTCGAGGCGGTCGAGCCCCGACCGGCCACGGACGAGGAAATCACCCGGGTCCACACCCCGCGGCACGTCGAGCGGATCAGGTCCACGACCGGTTACCCCCACGCCGCGCTCGATCCCGACACCCAAACCACGCCCCAATCCAGCGACGCGGCCCACCTGGCCGCCGGAGGCCTGATCGAACTGGCTGAACGGGTCTGGTCGGGCGAGCTTCAAAACGGCTTCGCCCTCGTACGTCCTCCCGGCCACCACGCCGAGAGCGAACGGGCCATGGGTTTCTGCCTGTTCAACAACGTGGCCGTGGCCGCGGCCCACCTGCTGGCCGCCAAAGGGGCGGACCGGATCATGATCGTCGATTGGGACCTGCACCACGGCAACGCCACCCAGCATTCCTTCGAATCCGAGTCGTCGGTGCTGTATGCCTCGACCCACCAGTACCCGTATTATCCCGGTTCCGGCTCGCTGGACGAGGTCGGCCGGGACCAGGCCAAGGGCTGCACCATCAACGTGCCCCTGTCCACGGGCCATGGCGACGCCGAGTTCTACGCCATCTTCCGGGACGTGTTTTTGCCCATCGGCCGGCAGTACAAGCCCGATTTCATCCTCGTCTCGGCCGGGTTCGACACCTATCACCAGGACCCCCTGGGCGGCATGCAGGTCTCTCACGAGGGATACGCGGCCATGACCCGGCTGATGATGGCCCTGGCCGACGAGGTTTGCGGCGGTAAGCTGGTCTATACCCTCGAGGGGGGGTACGATCTCGAGGGCCTGCGGGGCGGCGTCCAGGCCGTGCTGCTCGAATTGGTCGGCGACTCGGTGCTGGACGACGGCTACGTCTCCTCCCTGGAACAGGCCGATCCGCCCCGGGTGATCGACAAGGTGTTGAAGCTACAGTCTAAATACTGGGAGGTTTGATTCATGCCCCGCATCACCCGGGCCGAGGTCGAGCACGTCGCCCGTTTGGCCCGACTGGAGCTGGATGAGGCCACGGTCGAGCGGATGACCGGACAGCTCAACGATATCTTGAGTCACATGGACAAGCTGGGCGAACTGGACACCACCGGGGTGCCGCCCACGACCCACGCCATGGAATTGACCAACGTCTGGCGGGAGGACGCGGTCAAGGAGTCGGCCACGGTCGAGGAGGCGCTCGAGAACGCGCCGGAATCCGACGGCCGGTCGTTTATCGTGCCGAAGGTGGTCTGATGTCCGATGTCTTGAAATACGGTGCGGCCGAGTTGCACGAGCTTTTTTCGAAAGGGGAACTGAGTCCGGTCGAGGTCACCCAAAAATACCTCGATCGCGTCGGCGCGGTGGAAGACAAAATTCGCGCCTTCATCACCCGGACGCCGGAAGAGGCCCTGGCCGCGGCCGAGCGGGCCGAGCAGATGTACCAGGACGGCACGGCCGGACCCCTGACCGGCGTGCCGGCCGGCATTAAGGACGTGATGTGCACCAAGGGCGTCCGGACGACCTGCGGCTCGAGGATCCTCGATAACTTCGTGCCCATCTACGACGCCCACGTGGTCGAGAAATTGAAACAGGCGGGGGCGGTCTCCCTGGGCAAGCTGAACATGGACGAGTTCGCCATGGGCTCCTCAACCGAGAACTCGGCCTTCTTCACCACCCGTAACCCATGGGACAAGGACCGCGTTCCCGGCGGCAGCAGCGGCGGCTCGGCGGCGGCAGTGGCTGCCGGCGAAGCCATCTATGCTTTAGGCTCAGATACCGGTGGCAGCATCCGCCAGCCGGCCGGTTTTTGCAGTGTC
>JAHJDS010000473.1 GCA_018812395.1 Pseudomonadota bacterium | reverse complement strand
GACTAATCGGTCGGCCGGGTCAATGCCCGGCGGCCGGTTTTTTCTTCTTGGCGCCGCCGGCCATGGGTTCAATGGCCTTTTTGGGCGACGCCTCGGCTCGAGACAGAATGGCGGCCACCTTCCCCTGGGGCAGCCAGCGTACCCGGCCGGTACCGACATTGTAAATGGCGCCCACCACCTTGACCCGGCCGCTCTTGACCAGGTTCCTGACCGCCGGGCTCTTGAGAAACAGATCGAAAATGCCCTGCCATACGTTTTCTTCGATCGCCGCCGGAACCACCGTGTCACCCTTGAGGCGGGGATGCTTGGTCATGGCCCGGCGCACGGCCGGGAAGATCGGGGCCACCAGGGGGGGAATGTTCCTCTCCAAAGCGTGGCCCCGGCCCTGGATAGCCCGGGTCACGGCCGTAACCGCGCCGCACTGGGTGTGTCCCAGGACCACCAGCACCGGGGTGTGCACGTGGGCCAAGCCGTATTCGATCGATCCGACCTCGTCGGTGTTGCATACGTTGCCGGCCACTCGAATGACGAACAGGTCCATCACCCCGGCGTCGAAGATAAGCTCCACCGGCACCCGGGAGTCTGAACAGGTGATGATCGTGGCCACGGCGTAATCGCCCTGGTTGGCGCGGCCGGCCAGCACCAGGCGGGCGGGTTTAGCATGGGGATGGGTGGCCTTGCCCGCCTCAAACCGGCGGTTTCCCTGCCGAAGAAGCTCTAACACCTGGTCCGGGCCCGGTTTTTTTGCCTTTCCCGCCGGGGCGGCCCCGATCTGACCGCTCAGGGCTAGCGCCAGCAGGCAGGAAACCAAAGACAAGATTGTTTTCGGAAAAGACATGATCCTCCCCCTGTTGATTTGACAAAACGCCCGGACCCGTTCCTCTCAACAGGCCAAGGACAAGACGTGTTGATCGTCATTTTACACCCAGCCGCTTCGAGACTGGTTCGGGCGACCGACGTCAATTCGCCGACGACCACACCTAGTGAGAGCGTTTTGCAACGCTCTCATAGTATGACCCAATCAGGTCTCCTCGGACTCGGATCCCTCACGAGCCTTCTGGTGATGGGTTCGTTTGACCAGATAATACCCCACCGACAAGGCGAAAATGACGGCGGCGATGCCGAAGACCGCCAGCGGGGGGTATTTCTCGGCGTCAAGGACGATCACCTTGCGGGCCACGGCGATCATGGCCACCAGGAAGACCACCTCGACATGGACCTGGTTCTGGTCCAGGTACATCTTGATGGTCTCCATCAGCTCCAGGCCGATCAAGATCAAGAGGAAGAAGCTGAAGGTGTTGAGCAGCTCCGAGGCGTCCAGGGGCAGACCCTTGCCGGTGAAGAACTGGGTAATCAGCATCCAGCCCAGCTCGAGGGTCGAGATGACGACCACCAGGATCATCATCACCAGCAGGACCAGGACGATCACCCGCTCGACCAAGACTAAAATCTTCCGGAACCAATCCGGTCCGTGTTTTATCTGCATGCCCTTTTTTCCTCCAGCCGGCGTCTTGGCTCTCCCGCCGCCTCGGGGTGAGTGGCGGTCTTCAGTTGAAACTGACGACCGTCTTCATGGCCTGGTGGCGCCCCTTGTGGAGATTGACCTCGATCATGCGTTGAAAATCGTCCAGGGCGAATTGGTGGGTGATCATCGGGGCCAGATTCACCCGGCCCTGATGGGCCAGGTCCAGCCCGAGGTCGAAGACGTGTCGCCGCTCCCCGTCGAGGGTGACGTAGCCGTAGGAGAACACGCCCTTGAGGGTCTGCCGCTTGAGCCATAAGGGGGTCAGGTCCAGCTTGACGTCGCCGCCGATGCCGACGACGCTCAGGGTCCCGCCTGCGGCCAGGCAGCGCATCGAGGTGTTGAGGGTCCTGGAGTGGCCCACGGTGTCGAAGATGCGGCTGAAACCGCCCATCAGGATGTCCTGGCCCAACAAGGGCTTGTGGCGCTCGGCCCCGGTCAGTTTTGGGGTCTGACCCAGGAGGTCCCCGTCCTCGATGATGTGGTGGGCCCCGGCTTGCCGACAGAACTCGGCGGCAAAGGGCGACGGCTCGGACACGGTGACCCGGGCCCCGGGGGCCAGGACGCGCAGGGCCTGGACAATGAGCGAGCCGATGACCCCGCCGCCGACCACCAGCACCTCCTCGCCGGCCTCGGGCCGGTTGTCCAGCACGGCCTGCAGGGCCACGGCCAACGGCTCCATCAGCACCGCCTCCTCGGACGGCATGTCCGGCGGGAGTTTGAAGACCTGGCTCTGGTGGGCGGTGAAATAGGGGGCGAAGCCGCCGCCGGTCTCGGCGCAGATGCCGATGAACATCCCGGGCGATAAATCCCCGGCGGCGAAGTTGTGGCAACTGCCGACCATCCCGGCCCGGCAGGCCGGGCAGGTCGGCTCGAGCCCCCGGGCCTCGCAGCTGAGGTGCACGGCCACGGTCACCCGGTCCCCGGGCCCGAGGCCGGCCACCCCCGGTCCGACCTCGGCCACCTCGCCGCAGATCTCGTGGCCCAGGACGCACGGAAACGAGGTGAACGGGCTGGCCGTGGGCGAGTCCTCGAGGCAGATCAGGCTCAGATCGCTGGCGCAAAAGCCGCACATCAAGGTCTTGATCTTGACCCAGCCCGGCGCCGGGGCCTCGGGCTCGGGAACGTCCCGGAGCTTGACGCTGGCCAGCGGGCCCCGGTAATACACACTCCGGCTCAAGGCCCCCAGGGTCTTTAATACCAGATACCGGGGCACGGACGTCGAAAAGGTCAGGGCCTTCATCGCCTCACTCCATGTTCAGGCTGTCGGCGAACTGCAACGTGGCCGGGCTGGTCACGCACGGGTCGGTCATGACGTTGACGCAGGCCGGTTTGCCCGAGGCCAGGGCCCGCTCCACGGCCGGGACGATATCCTCGTCCTTTTCCACCAGCTCGCCGTGTCCCCCCAGGGCCTGGGCCACCTGTTCGTAGTGGACCCGGCCCAGCTCCGAGCCGATGAGGCGCTCCTCGCCGTAGCAGATCTCCTGGCCGTGCTTGATCATACCCCAGGCCTGATCGTTGTTGACCACGCAGACAAAGGGTAGATCGTGCCGGACGGCGGTGTCGAACTCCATGATGTTGAAGCCCATGGAGCCGTCGCCGCTGATGACGACCACCGTCTCGTCCGGCCGGGCCGCCTTGGCCGCCAGGGCAAAGGGGATGCCCGTGCCCAGGCAGCCGAACTGCCCGCCGGCCGCGCTGTAGACCGACGAGCGGCGGGTGGCCGAGAGGCCGACCAGGCCGAAGTAGGAGGTGTCGCCGCCGTCGATGACGTAGACGGCGTCGTCGCCGACCACTTCCCGCACCTGGGCCACCATCCGGGCCGGGTGGATGGGATCGGACGGCTCCTGACGGGCGGCGACCTCGGCGGCGACGAACGGCTCGTAGCCCTCGGTCAGGTCCTGCCGCCAGGCGGTGTGGTCCTTTTTGGTGACCACCCGGTTCAGCTCGGCCAGGGTTAGCCCCAGGTCGCCCACCAGGCCGACGTCGGCCCGGCGGTTGCGGTCGATCTCGGCCGGGTCGATGTCCACCCGGACCATCTTGGCCTGGGGGAAGAACTGGCCGAACTGGAGCAGCCAGTTGAACCGGATGCCCAGGGCGATGACCAGGTCGGACTGGCCCATGCCCATGAGCAGGCCGAACAGGCCGCCGTCCCAAAGCGACAGGGGATGTTCGTCGGGCACCGCGCCCCGGCCAATGCCGATGAGCATGAACGGCGCGCCCACGGTGTCGATGAATTGACGCAGGTCCGCGTCGCAATCGCTCAGGGCCACGCCGCTGCCCCCCAGGATGAGCGGCTTCTCGGCGGCGTTGATCAGGTCCCCGGCCGCCCGGACCAGGGCCGGGTCGGGTCCGGGCCGGTATGGCCGGCCGCCCTTGTCGGGGAGTGGGACATCATCCTCGTCCACCTTGACGTTGAGCACGTCGGGCGGGAGTTCCAGAAACACCGGGCCCGGTTTGCCGGACACGGCCTGGCGAAAGGCGGTGGCCAGGCATTCGGGAATCCGGGCCGGGTCGTGGCAGACGTCGTGCCACTTGACGAAATTTTTCAGCATCTCGGCCTGGGGCATCTCCTGGAGGGCCCCCTTGCCGCGGTCCCGCTGGGGCGACGTGCCGGCCAGGACCACCATTGGCGCGTTTTCCAGGCAGGCGTTGATCACCCCGGTCAGGGAGTTGGTGAACCCTGGCCCGGCGGTGAACAGGCAGACCCCGGGTTGTCCGGTGTAGACGCTCCAGGCGTGGGCCATCATCGCCGCGGTCTGTTCGTGCCGGACGTCGATCAGCCGGACGCCGAACTCGAGGAATCCGTCGTAGATGCGGTCGATGTGCCCGCCGGACAGGGAAAAGACGGCCCCCACGTCCTCGACTTCCTTCAGGTATTTGGCGACCAGGTGCCCCCCGTAGATCTCGGACATAAAACCTCCTCCCTCCCGAAGCTGGTGTACTGTGGTCCGGCCATAAATTTATCATCTTCAAGTGGTCTGGTGGCGTTTTTTTGGGGAACAGGCTGGGGAAATGGTGAAGGCGGTCCCGTCAGCCCGGGTAATCCTCGGGCAAGGGACGGTCCGGCCCCTCGGTGTGCCGGTCAGGAAGGGTAGGGCCGTGCCCCACCGGACCGCGTCCCGCTCCGGCTCGGGAGTGGTCACCGTGAACGGCGCGGCCGGGTTGCCCTGCAGCGAGGCGTTCACGCCCTGGGCGCCATTGGTAAACTCGTGGACCCAGAGCGCGCTCAGGCTGAGCGTCACCCGACGGCCACCACGGCGAAGCCACAGTCGGCCTCTCCGGCCCAGAAAACGGTTGACGTCCCGGTGAGCGGCGTGGCACAATTGAAACACTTGATTGACCTATCCGCCCGAGGGGGGGGAGTCCAAGATCGACCTTTGGACCACGGGCGGTCTGCGGTTCGTATCATCCACCCCACATTTTTTTACGCGGCCATGACTGCCGGCCAGGGGCCTGACGGGCCCTCCTGTGGGCACTACCACCCCGACCGAACCAGAGCGTCCAATTAAGGGTAACCTTTAGTCCTTAGGAGGGAAAATCCATGAAGAAGGCGCTTATCCTGGCCGTGTTGGCGGCCGTGGGCCTGATGTTCGCCGCCCCGGCCATGGCCCTCCCGGCCGCCGCGCCGGTCAAGGCCGTTCCGGGCATCGCCCAGGCCGCCACCGACACCACCCAGATCATGATCGCCCGCAGATGCCTCCGTTGGGTAACCACGCGTCGCTGCGTGCGCTGGAGTCCGGGCCGCCGCCGTTGCGCCAGTTGGGGCACTCGGCCGCGTCGCTGCGCCAGTTGGGGCACTCGGCCGCGTCGCTGCGCCAGTTGGGGCACTCGGCCGCGTCGCTGCGCCAGTTGGGGCACTCGGCCGCGTCGCTGCGCCAG
>JAHJDS010000472.1 GCA_018812395.1 Pseudomonadota bacterium | reverse complement strand
GGAACCAGTTGACCTTCAAAACACTTCGTTCACCGGACCCCGTGCCTTCTTTTTTCTTGAACCTCGGTTCATGATCTGCCTAAGAATCAGGGCGTTGTCATCAATCAGGGAGCACGCCTCATGTTGCAAGACAAAGTCGTCCTCGTCACCGGCGCCGGCCAGGGGATCGGCCGGGCCATCGCCCTGACCGCCGCTAAAAAAGGGGCCGATATCGCCGCCTGCGATCTCAAGCCCGAGACCCTGGAACAGACCGTCCTGATGATCCGGAACTCAGGCCGCCGCTGTCTCGCCGGCGTGTGTGACGTGGCCGACCCGGCGGCGGTCCAGGACTTCGTGGCCTGGGCCCGGACCGAGTTCGGCCGCCTCGACGGCGCGGTCAACAACGCCGGGTTCGACCGGCCGGGCACGGTCCAAAAAATTACGGTCGAGGACTTCAAGGCCGTGCTCGGCGTCCATCTCGTCGGCGCCCTGAACGTGATCAAGGCCGTCAGCCCGCTGATGATCGAGCAAGGCGCCGGCCGGATCGTCAACCTCGGCTCGATCTACGGCAAGACCGGCGGCAAGGGCGAGGCGGCCTACAGCGCCGCCAAGGCGGCCCTGGTCGGCCTGACCAAGACGGCCGCCCGGGAGCTGGGTCCGCATAACATCACCGTCAACCTGATCCAGCCCGGCCTGACCCGAACCCCGACCATCGAGACCTTCATGGCCGAGAAGTACCGCCAACTGCTCATCAACGACACCCCGCTGGGCCGAATGGCCGAGCCCGAGGAGATCGCCGGCCCGGTCTGCTTCCTGCTCTCCGACGAGGCGTCATACGTCACCGGCGCGGTCCTGGACGTCAGCGGCGGCTGCTGGATGTGAGGCCGCCACGGGGGTCGGATAAGGGCCTCACCGACGGCTTGATCACCCTGGGGCGGCCGTCCTAACGGCCGATTTGTCCTAGAAAGTGATTGCCAACCATTGGGTGGCAATGCTATTTTAATCCAATAGGAAATGTCCTTGGGGAGACGGGCTTTTCGGTCAGATCATACGACTTGGCTCACGGGCCGTCATTAGTGGTAACGTCATTGGAGAGTTGGGACTTGGGGCCGTGTCTCCGGGGCTGGGCAGCAAGAGGCGCCGGCCCGGCGGTCCGTCTTTGGCGTTGAACCGGTAACGAGCGGCAATTGCCGCATATTTTTTTTAGACGGACACATCACTCTTGAGGAGGGGGGACGATGCACCTCATCGCCGCACTGGTCCTGATCCTGCTGGGTATTCTGGCCATTCCGAACTTGATTGTCGCCAAAAAACCAAACGCCCAGGAACTGCTGGACAAGATCGTGCCCTTTCAGGGCTGGATCGGTCTGGCGGCCTGCATCTGGGGAATCATCCAGCTCATCCGGTCGCTGACTTACGTGAAGTTGATCGGTCTGGTGCCCCTGCTGTGGCTGTCCTGGTTCGCGGTGGCCGTCATCACCACCCTGCTGGGCTTCCTGCTGGGCTTCAGCCTGATCTCGAAGTTCGCCTTGAGCAAAAACGAGGCGGCCTTGGAGAAGGGGCAGGCCATGCGGGCCAAGTTGGCCGGCATTCAGGTGCCCCTGGGCCTTATCTCGATCGCCCTGGCCATCTGGTGGCTGATCGTCGTCTACCTCATTTACTAGCCGGTTAGGTTGAACCGGTTGGTGGGGCGGCCGGAGGACGCGCCGCCCCGCCGACCGATCCTCGACCAGGCCGCCGCGTGGCCGGTGTCTCTTTTTTGCCCCCAGCCGGGCCGGCGACGCGCGGACGAGGAGGTCGGTCCTCGATCGGCCGGTTCGCCGAGACCCGATAGCGGGTCCGGACGGGGATTTGTTTGCCGCCGAGCAGCGGGCGAAAGGGAGACAGCCTGGCTAACCATCTGTTTTTTTCAGGCCTTTCTCCAAGTTAATTATCGACCGTACAATTTCTTCGGCCCGTAACAGAGGAGGTGCCCGGGATGGAATTTATGACGGCCTGGCCGCTGACGGCCCAGCAGGCCCAGTTCGACGTCAGCGGGGCGGGGCCCACCGTGATCATCGTCTACCTGGTCTTCATCGTCGCCTTTTACGTCTACTACGCCCTGGCCCTGCAGGCCATCGCCGGCAAGACGGGCACCCCCAACGGCTGGCTGGCCTGGATACCGATCGCCAACCTGGTCCTGATGTGCCAGATCGGCAAGAAGCCCGTCTGGTGGTTCATCCTGCTGTTTATTCCCATCGTCAACATCGTGTTCGGCATCCTGATCTGGATGGCCATCGCCGAGGCCAGGGCCAAGCCCAACTGGTGGGGGATCATGTTCATCGTGCCGGTGATGAACCTGGTCATGCCCGGCTATCTGGCCTGGTACAAGTGATCGGTTAGGCGCCAGTAAAAGAACCTGACCGGACGCCCTGGGGACAGGGGGGTCTTGGTCCCGGCCCGGGTCGCCGCCGGCGGCCCGGGCATTTTTATGCCCGTGGGGGCTGGGCGACGCCCTACATCGCCCGGAGGAGCCTCAGGAGGTAGATCTGGAGATCGGTGAAGAAGTTGGTGGCGAAATGGCCGATGAGCATTAGCACCAGGCCCAACATGAACAGCCCGACGCTGATGGTCAGCGGAAAGCCCACCGCCAGGATGTTCATCTGGGGCACGGTCTTGGCCACCACGCCCATGGCCGCCTGGGTCAGGAGCAGGGCGGCCATGGCCGGGGCGCCGATCTTGACCCCCAGGACGAACATCCGGGCGCTCATGTCGATGATGTGCGAGACCATGACCTTGGTCAGCCCGAAGCCGCCCACGGGCAGGATGTCGAAGCTCTTGACCATGGCCACCAGCAGGGCGTGGTGGCCGTCGATGGTCAGAAAAATCAAGAGGGCCACCAGATAGCCGAACTGGGCCACGATCGAGGCCTGGGTGCCGGTCTGGGGATCGATGACGTTGACGATGGCCAGGCCCATCTGAAAACCGATCAGCTGACCGGCGATCTGGACCCCGGCGAAGAACATCCGGACGAACAGGGCGATCAAGGCCCCGACCATCATCTCGGCGACGACCATGGCCAGCAGGGCCAGGCCGGACCCCGGAAAAAGGCCGGGGCTGACCTTGACCGCCCCGAACAGGGCCACGCTCAGCAGCAGACTGAGGAAGGCCTTGATCTGGACCGGAACGTTGGCCGAGCCGTAAAAGGGGAGCAGGAACAGAAAGGTGGTCACCCGAATGAAGATCAGGCCGAAGGCGGCCACTTGGTCCGGGGTGACGGGGATGGGATTCAAGGGCTAGATCCCGATGATCTTGATCTGGCCGATGCTGGTGAGCAGGTTGACCGTGAAATCGACGATCGTGGACAACAGCCAGGGCATGAACACCACCAGCGCCACCAGCACGGCGATGATCTTGGGGACGAAGGTCAGCGTCATTTCCTGGATCTGGGTCGTGGCCTGAAAGACGCTGATCACCAGTCCGACCAGGAGACTCAGCCCCAGCATGGGCAGGGCCAGCAGCAGCGTCACCTCGACCGCCTGGCGGGCGAAAGAGACGATCATTTCGGGAGACATGTCCACTCCTCTCACCAAAGGCGCCCGACTACTGAAAACTCCTCACCAGGGAGCCGACCAGCAGGTTCCAGCCGTCGGCCAACACGAACAGCATCAGCTTGAACGGCAGCGAGATCATGATCGGCGGCAGCATCATCATCCCCATGGACAAGAGCACGCTGGCGACCACCATGTCGATGATCAGAAACGGGACGTACAGGATGAAGCCGATCATGAAGGCCGTCTTGAGTTCGCTGATGATGAAGGCCGGGATCAGGGTCCAGATGGAGATGGCGGCCTTGTTCTGGGGCTTGGGCTGGCGGCCGTGACGGATGTAGTAGAACAGGGCCAGGTCCTTCTTGCGGGTGTTCTTGAACATGAATTCCCGCATCGGCTTTTCGGCCCGGTTGAGCGCTTCGGTGTGGGAGATCTGACCGGCGATGGCCGGTTTGACCGCGTCCACGTAAACCTTGTGGAAGACCGGGGCCATGATGAAGAAGGTCAGAAAGAGCGACAGCCCGATCAGGACCTGGGCGGGGGGCATCTGCTGGGTGCCCAGGGCGTGGCGCAAGAAGGAGAAGACGACCACGATCCGGGTGAACGAGGTGGTCATGACCACGATGGCCGGGGCCAGGGTCAACACCGTCAGCAGTACGAAGATCTGCAGCAGCACCGACAAGGTCTGGGGCGTGGCCGCGGCCCCGGGCTTGATGGTGATGGTCGGAAAGGGGACCTGGGTCTGGGCCAGGACCGCCCCGGCGGCGAGCAGGCCGACCACGACCAGGGCCGCCAGCGCCCCGACGAGGTATCCGGGCCTGACCCTCATGCGTCCCCCCCGGCCTCGGTGTCCCCGCCCGAGGCCCGCCGCCCGCTTACGGCCGACCCGCCGTAGTCCTCGCCTGGTTCGAGCCGGGTCAGAAAGGTGATCGAATCGCCGGCCACGCCCAGCACCAGCCGCTGTCCCTCGACGTCGACGACGACGATCTGTTTCTTGGGGGCGATGTGGCGCGAGGCCAGGACGTTGATCACGTGGCCGCCCGAGATGAGCGGTCGCTGGGTGAAAAAGCGCCGGGCCAGCCAGAGCACCAGCCAGATCAGGCCCAGGACCACCCCCAGGGCGCCGACCATTCGAATCGAGGACCCGAGCAGATCGTAGTCCCTGGCCGCCGGCGCCGGGGCGGGCGGTTTCCCGAGACCGAGCCCGGGAGAAGCCGGCGAACCGGTCCGGCCCGGACGGGTCCCCAGGTCGGGCCGGTCATTCCAGGGAAAGTCCCCGGCCACCGCGGCCGTAGTCGCAAGCCGGGTCCCGGCCGTGGCCACCGGGACGAAGACGGCCCCGGCCAGGGCCAGGCCCAGCGCCAGGGTCAAGGCCGCCACCAGCGGCCGGCGGCGAATTCCATGGGCGCGAAGCGGGGGTTCCGTCACGATCGACCTCAACTCAGGGACTTGACCCGGTCGATGGGGCTGACGATGTCGGTCAATCGAATGCCGAACTTCTCGTTGACCACGACCACCTCGCCCCGGGCGACGAGTTTCTGGTTGACCAGGACCTCGAGCGGCTCCCCGGCCAGCTTGTTCAACTCGACGACCGACCCCTGGCCCAGTTGGAGCAAATCATTGATGAGCATCGAGGTCCGGCCCAACTCGACGCTGATCTCGAGCGGGATGTCCAGGATGAAATCCAGGTTCTGACCGGCGACGGCCGCCTCGACCTTGCTCGGACCCAGTTGCTGGGCGGTGGGGTCCGGCGGCTCCTTGGGCGCCGGCGCCCCGACGGCGGCGGCGATCCCGGCGGTTTCTTCTTCCCATTCGTCTTCAGGCATTGGTTGTCTCCTTGTCCCCTGTCACCACCGACCGGGCGCCGGTCAGAGCAGATTGCGCACCTGAAAGGCCTTGTTGCCCCGCCACAGGCCGGGGATGCCCATGAACTTCTTGACGCCCTGGACCTCGGCGGCCAAGGGGTCGGTCACGTCCTGGTCCAGTTGAATGATGTCGCCGACCCTCAGTTTCAAGAGTTCCCGGGGACGGATCTCGGTCGTACCCAGAATGACCCGGATGTCGACCCCGGCCTCCCTGAGTTGCGCGCGGAAACGCTGCATCCAGACGTGGTCCACCTCGAGTTGGTCGGACTGGAAGCCGGCGTAGAGCTTCTGGCGGATGGGCTCGATGGTCGAGTAGGGGAAGCACATGGTGATGGTGCCCGCGGCCTGGTCCATCTCCAGCTCGAACTTGATGACCACCACCACGTCCGTGGGCGGGACGATCGAGGCGAACTGGGGATTGATCTCGGTCCGGGCGTACTCGGTGTTGATCTGATAGACCGGACCCCAGGCCTTCTCCATGTCCTCGAGGATGAGCAGGACCACCCGCCGGGTCAGCCGGTTCTCGATGGGCGTGAAGTCGCGGCCCTCGATCTTCATCTCGCTCTGGAGATTGCCGCCGAAGAAGGTCTCGACCAGGTTGAAGACCAGCTTGCTCTCGATGACCAGGACGGCGTGGCCCCGGAGCGGTTCCATCTTGAAGATGTGCAGCGAAGTGGGGACCGGCAGGGAGCGCATGAACTCGCCGAACTTGATCATGTCCACCGAGGTGGTCGAGACGTCGACGACCTTGCGCATGGTCGCCGACAGGGTCGTCCGGAAGAGCCGGGCGAAACGGTCGTTGATGATCTCCAGGGTCGGCATCCGGCCCCGGATGATCCGGTCCTGGTTGGTCAGGTCGTAGGGGATGACGCCCGAGTCGTCGATCCCCATATCCGTTTCGACCTCGATATCCCCGTCGCTCATCCCCCGGAGTAGGGAGTCGACCTCGTCCTGGGACAATACCTTGGTCATGTTGTCTCTCCCGCGGCGCCCGGCGCCCTATTGGACGACGAAGTCGGTGAAATACAAGGTGTAGACCTTGGCCCCCTGCAGCCGCTTGTTGATGGTGTCGATCAGTTCGTTGCGCAGCTTTATCTTGCCCCTCATGGTGGCGATGTCCTTGAAACTCTTGGAACTCAGGAGCAGGATGATGGCGCTGCGGAATTCGCCGAGGCGGTCCTTGATCTCTTCGGTGAGGTCCTTTTGGGAGAAGCGGAGGAGCAAGGCCACCTTGAGGTAACGGCGCCCGCCCGGATCGGCCAGGTTGACGATAAACGGCTTCATGTCGAACTTGTGGCGGGCCAGTTTCAAGGCCTCGCCCCGGCTCGGCTTCTTTTTTTTGCGGGCCGCCGCCCCGGACTGGTCGGAGGGCTTGGACATCATCTTGTAGATGACCACGACGCCGCCGCCGAGGGCCAGGAGGACCACGAGCAGGATGATGATCAGCGGCAGCTTGCTCTTTTTCTTGGCCGGCGGGGCGGCAGTGGCCTCGACCTGGGCTTCGGTTTCCTGATCAGCCATTGGTTCCCTCCCTCTACGACCTCAAATCGAGGATGATCTCGACGCGGCGGTTGGTCCGTCTTCCCCGCTCGGTCGAGTTGTCGGCCAGGGGCCTGGTGTCGGCGTACCCCCCGACGCGGAACAGGCCGGGCTTGAGCCCCAGTTTGCGTTTTCGACTCACGTCCACGATGAACTGGAGGACCCGCACCGCCCGGGCCAGGGACAGCTCCCAGTTGGACGGGAAGTAGGTCCTGTCCCGGAGAAGACGGTTGTCGGTGTGTCCCTCGACGGTCACCGGCCGGCGGGCGATGGCCAGGAAGGCGGCGATCCTCCGGAGCGCGTGTTTGGAATCGGCCATCAGGGTGTCCGTCCCGGGCTGGAACAGAATCTGGTTGCTCATGGTGATGATCAGCCCCCGGGGATCATACCTCACGGCGATGTGCCGGCCGATGGTCTTGAGCCAGCCCGGCGGCCGATCGGGTTTGGTGTTGAAGATGACCTCCAGGGCCCGAGCCTGCTCGATGATCCGGGCGGCCATGGCCGGCTG
>JAHJDS010000471.1 GCA_018812395.1 Pseudomonadota bacterium | reverse complement strand
TGCTCGTACCGCTCGGCGTCGGCGGCGTAGACCTCGATCAGCTTCTTGATGGCCTCGACCGTCTCGGGCCAGCGCGGCGGGTTGTTGGGCAGGAAGTCGACCATCAGCTTCGAGAACTTGGGCGCGGTGCGGGCGTTGGACACCTTGCCGCCGACCCACAAGGCGATCCCGTCGCCGTCGGCGTCGGCCAGGGGCATGGCCGGGCACATGGTGTAGCAGTTGCCGCAGAACATGCACCGCTCATTTTTGACCGCCACCGTCTTGAATTTCTTGTCCTCACCCGCCTTGTCCTTGCCCTCGTGGCTGGCCGGCTTGATGGCCGCCGTGGGGCAGGAGGCGATGGTCGTCGGGATCTCGCACAGGGCGTCCAGCCGGGTATGGTCGATGACCGGTGGTTTGCGGTGCACGCCCAGGATGGACACGTCGGAGCAGTGGACCGCGCCGCACATGTTCAGGCAGCAGGCCAGCGAGATGCGGACCTGGGCCGGCAGCTTGTGGCTGGTGAAGTAGTCGAACAGCTCGTCCATGACGGCCTTGACCACGCCCGAGGCGTCAATGGCCGGGGTGTGGCAGTGGACCCAGCCCTGGGTGTGGACGATGTTGGTCACGCCGGCGCCGGTGCCGCCCACGGGCAGGTCCGTGGCCCGGCACTTGGCCTTGAGGGCCTCCAGCTTGGAGGCGTCGGTCAGCAGGAACTCGATGTTGTTGCGGGTCGTGAACCGGAGAAAGCCGTCGCAGAACTCGTCGGCGATCTGGCAGATCTCCTCGACCTTGTCCACGGTCATCAGACGGGTCCCGCCGCAGCGGACCGAAAGCAGTTCGGCGCCCGTCTCCGAGACGTGCTTCAGGACGCCCGGCTCGATGATCTCGTGGTAAACCCACTTGCCGTAGTTTTCCCTGACCATGGGCGGCCAGAACTTGCTGTACTTCGGTGGTCCGATATCGGTAATGCGTTCAGCCATCTTAATTTCTCCTCTTCTTCGCCTACGCTCGAGAGGCGTTACTCTTTGTGGCGGGCGCGGTAGTCCTCGATGGTCCGGCTCCAACCGCCCGGGACCTCTTCCTCGGTGTAGAAGATGTAGGGGTTGGACCGAGGCTCCTTGACCATGCGCGGATCGGGCTCCAGGTCGCAGGCTTTCAGGAACTCCCGGAGGCCCAGGCGCTGGATCAGCTCGCCGATGCGCTCGCGGTTCTTGCCGTTCTCGTCCCACCATTCATGCATCTTCTCGACGAAATCCTTGAATTCCTGGAATTTTTCGCCATCAGTGTCTTCATCATAGGCCGCGTCGCTCAGATCGACGTCCGCGTCCATCTTGATGAAGGGAATGACCACCGACGACATCTGGGCCCCCTCGAGGATGGGGGCCTTGGCGCCGACGAGGATGGTCGCCCCGGTGTCGGTTCCGGGCCGGAGGGCCTTGGGCATGGCGTTGAGGCAGTGCATGCAGCGGCTGCACTCGCGGTTGTTGATGGACAGGGCGCCGCCGTCCCAGGCCATGCACCCGGTCGGGCATTTTTCGACCACGTCCTTCTGGATGTCGAGCTTGGCGTCGGGACCGAAGGAGCCGCCGTTGGCCGGAATCTCGCCCGCGGCGTAGGCCTTGACCGCCTTGGCGTCGATCCGGATGTCGTCCCGCCAGGTGCCGATGATCGAGCAGTCGGCCCGGGCGATGGCCGCCACGCAGTCATTGGGGCAGCCCGAGACCTTGAATTTGAACTTGTAGGGCCAGGCCGGACGGTGGAGTTCGTCCTGGAAGAACTGGGTCAGGTTGTAGCAGATTTCCTGGGTGTCGATGCAGGACCACTCGCACCGGGCCTTGCCCACGCAGCACGACGGCGTCCGCAGGGCCGAGCCCGAGCCGCCCAGGTCGAAACCGTTTTCGGTCAACTCGGCGAAAACCGGCTCGAGTTCCTCGGTGAAGGCGCCCAGCAAAATCATGTCGCCGGTGGAGCCGTGCATGTTGACCATGCCCGAGCCGCGGCGGCGCCAGATGTCCATGATCGTCCGCAGGGCCTCCGAGGTGTAGAACTTGCTCGCCGGCTGGTTGACCCGCAGGGTGTGGAAGTGGGCCACGCTGGGGAACAACTCGGGCACGTCCGAGTAACGGCCGATGACGCCGCCGCCGTAACCAAACACCCCGACGATGCCGCCGTGCTTCCAGTGACCTTCCTTGTCCTTAAAGGACAACTCCAACTGGCCTAACAGGTCGTTACAGGCCGGGCTCGAATCGGCCATCCGTTTGATGTCCATCACAAAGCTCGGCCAGGGCCCCGATTCTAACTCATCGAGGAGTGGGGTCGGATGCTTTGCCATCGAATGTTTCCTCCCGAATTGTGATGGTTCAATCCTATTCCCAGACCTGGGGCCCCTAGACCGCCGGTCCAAAGGATTTCAACGAACCTGGTTACCAATCCTCCACCGGTTACCATTCCTCCGCCAACCGGCCGTCGCCCGGGGCGATCAGAAATGCCTACCACCCTTGTGAGGATTATTACAATGACGTTGCATGTTAATAAAGGCCCGGCCGCTTGTCAATAAAAAACTACTCCAATCATCGGGTTCTTTCGGCCCCCGCCCGTACGGCCCGTCCCAAAAAATTCTTGACTTCTCCCTTCCCCCGGATTAGTAAGATAAGATCGTGAAATATCGAACACCTTAAATCTCGGGAGTCAGCACAATGACCGATGACGAAGTGCGAAACGCCGTCCTGGCTTTCCTGGAAAAGAGACAGAAACGCTTCATGATCAACGACATCATGAAGTCCCTGCAAAAGGACCACGAGGAACTCAAGAAAAAGCAGCTCAAGAGCGTGACCTCGGCCATGATCCAGGACGGTAGCCTGGCCTACTGGTCCTCGGGCAGCACGACCTATTTCTCTCTGCCCGGCCTGCAGCCCAAAGAAGAAAAAGACTAACTCGACCTCCCGGAAGCCGCCTTTCGCCCCGGGGCCGGAAGCGGCTTCCGCGTTTTTGGTCCTGGGCCGACAACATGACGCCAACGCGGGCAGTCGGGCGACGAGCGGAGGCCGCCTCCCCTGATCGGACGGTGGAACGCTTCGGTCAACTGGCGGCCGTGATACGCCAAAACGCCGTCAGGACCTGGGTGGATGACCGTCTGGACGAACCCTCGGCCGAAAATCTGACCTACTTGGCCAAGTTCGCCTACCTGACCGGCCTGATCAACAAGTCGGAGATCGGGACCTACCTGGACCTGGACCGCGCCCAGGTCAAGGCGCTGGTCCGCAAGTGGTACGAGGAACACCGGAAAACTGGCTGCGGCATGTGTTGACCGGGTCGCGGACCCGGCTTTTTTTTGAGGAACCCGGCGGAGGAGGACTCCCCGTCACCCTCGGGCCGAGGTATTTTTTTCAGGCCCGGTCCAATTGCTCGAGCCGCCTCTCCACCGCCTCGGCCCGATCCCCTTGGCCCATGTCGGCATAGGTCTTTCGGGCCAGCCCCAGATAATCCCGGGCGGCCGGGAGGTCCCCCTGTTTGGCCTTGAGTTCGCCGAAGGCCGCCAGGGCCAGGGCCTGCAGCTGGCCGTCGCCGGCGCCCTCGGCCAGCATGAACAAGCGGCCGTACTGGGACAGGGCGTCCTCGACCAGACCGGCCCGGGCCAGAATCCGCGCCAGACGCCTGACGGCCAGGGTCAGCCCCACCAGATCCTTGGCCTCGACGCACAACCGCTCGATCTTGACCGCCCACTTGGCGGCCGCCTCGAAGTCGCCGGCGTCCTCGGCGACCTGACTCAGCCGCTCATAGGCCCCGCCCCGGACGGAGGCCGCGGGGTCGTCGGCCACGACCCGCAGGGCCTGCTCGTACCGCTTCACGGCCAGACCCGCCTCGCCCTCCTTCTGGAGCAAGTCCCCCAACCGGAGCAGCACCTGGGCCCGGCCCACCGGGTTGTCCCGGTCCTCGCAAATGCCCAAGGCCTCGAGATAGCACCCGGCCGCGCCGTCGTGGTCATTCTTTTTGATGAGCAGCGGGGCCTTGGCCACCAGCAGATTGGCCACGGCGTCGGTCTGCCCGGCCTCGCGGGCGGAGAGCAGTTGTTGTTCCAGTTCATCCAAAACCGACAAGCCTATCCTCCCACCACCGACAGCTCGACCCGGCGATGGCGGGGGCCGTCGAATTCGCAAAAAAAGATCCCCTGCCAGGTGCCCAGGACCGGCCGCCCCGACTCGACCCGGACCAGGACCGAACTGCCCACCAGGGTGGCCTTGACGTGGGCGTCGGCATTGCCCTCGGCGTGCCGGTAGCCGGCGTCGGCCGGGACCAGCCGGTTGAGCGTGTCCTCGATGTCCCGGGCCACCATTGGGTCGGCCGCCTCGTTGATGGTCACCCCGGCCGTGGTGTGGGGGACGTAGATCAGGAGGTGGCCGTCGGTCAGCCCCATCCGGCCGATCGCCCGCCGGACCTGGCCGGTGATGTCCTTCAGCTCAATTCTCTGACTGGTCGAGACCGGCAAGGTGTCCGTCATTGAGAGCCTCCCGGGATGATGAGTCCGCCTTCGGTCCGGGCCGGCTCCTGCGGCGGCCGCGGGTCGTCGTCCCCGGCCAGCTCGGGCAGGTGGAGCCGGACCGACCGGTCCAGAAGGGCCGTGAAAAAGGGGCTGCGGGCTAGGGAGTCGGCCTCGACCGCCTCGATGGCCGCGGCCAGGGCCGACCGGGCGACCTCGGTCCGTCCCTCTTGGGCCAGGATGAAGGCCGTCTCCTCGAGCCGCCGGG
>JAHJDS010000470.1 GCA_018812395.1 Pseudomonadota bacterium | reverse complement strand
GTACTCGCCCAGGCTGTGGCCGGCCACGGCCGCGGGCTCGACGCCGTTTGCCAAAAGACACATCCAGGCCATGAGATCGACGCAGCACAGGGCCGGCTGGAGGTTGACCGTCAGGGTCAGGTTTTCGAGGGGCCCTTCCAGGCAGAGCTGCCTGACGGGCCGGCCGGACAGGTCGTCCACGGCGTCAAAGAGGTCCCTGGCCCGGGAATTGATGTCCGCCAGTTCGGCCCCCATGCCCACGTACTGGGAGCCTTGACCGGGAAAGACAAAGGCCACTTTGGCCACCTTGCACCTCGCGACAAGTAATTTGGTTGGCGTGAATTTGTAATTTTAGGGCCTGAGCGGGTGATTGGCAAGTCAAAAGTCGTTCGAGCCCGAACCAAAGACTGCCTAGACTAGGTTGGTCAAGCTATCGGCGGAGGGACATTGGGCAAATATCTGGTAGCTCCCTCATGCCAATTTTAATTGAACGGCCTTCAGGCAATGCCCGGGGCTGACAGTCGGCGAGCCTCGGCCCACTTTTTGTGAGAGCGGCCGGGCTCGCCACCTGACTCGCAATGGTGGCGAACGTGCTCGCTCATATTCCGGGGCTACGCGCCAGGCTCTCTAGATATGGCGGAGCCGAAACGTAGTGGAGGCGACAGGCGCGAGCGAAGCATTTCACGGGCACCAACGTTAGTCGCGAATCATGCCTGTGCGGCTTCGCACCGCGAAGTACGCTTGTGGGGCTTCCCTCTTATTGGACCTTACGGATGGCAGGCGCCGACGTAGTGGCGCCGTCGAGCGCGAAAGACAATCCGGCGGGCTGCACCACCGTTGATCGCGATTACGCCCGTGCGGCTTCGCACCCCGTGCGGCCTCGCACTAGCGGGACATGGAGTCCAGGAATTCCTGGTTGGTCTGGGAGCCTCGCATCTTTTCCAGGAGGAACTCCATGGAATCCACCGGGGAGAGGGGCGACAAGAGCTTGCGGAGGATCCAGACGCGGTTGAGGACCTCCTCGGGGAGCAGCAGCTCTTCCTTGCGGGTCCCGGAGCGGTTCATGTCCATGGCCGGGAAGACGCGCTTGTCGGCGAGCTTGCGGTCGAGGTGGATCTCCATGTTGCCGGTGCCCTTGAATTCCTCGAAAATCACCTCGTCCATGCGGGAGCCGGTGTCGATCAGGGCGGTGGCCATGATGGTCAGGGAGCCGCCCCCTTCGAGGTTGCGGGCCGCGCCGAAGAATCTCTTGGGCCGGTGCAGGGCGTTGGAGTCCACGCCGCCGGACAGGATCTTGCCCGAGGGCGGGACCACGGTGTTGTAGGCCCGGGCCAGGCGGGTGATGGAGTCGAGGAGGATGACCACGTCCCGTTGGTGTTCGACCAGGCGCTTGGCCTTCTCGATGACCATTTCGGCCACCTGGACGTGGCGCTCGGCCGGCTCGTCAAAGGTCGAGCTGACCACCTCGCCCAGGACCGTGCGCTGCATGTCGGTCACCTCCTCGGGCCGCTCGTCGATGAGCAGCACGATCAGGACCACTTCGGGGTGGTTGGTGGTGATCGAGTTGGCGATGGCCTGGAGCAGCATGGTCTTGCCGGTGCGCGGCGGAGAGACGATCAGCCCGCGCTGGCCTTTGCCGATGGGGGTCATCAGGTCCATGATCCGGGTCGAGAAGTTCTTGAGATCGGTCTCGAGGTTGAGCTTGTCGTCCGGATAGAGCGGCGTCAGGTTGTCGAACAGGAGCTTTTCCCGGGCCACCTCGGGGTCGTCGTAGTTGATGGCCTCGACCTTGAGCAGGGCGAAGTAGCGCTCGCCGTCCTTGGGCGGGCGGACCTGACCGGAGATGGTGTCGCCGGTGCGTAGGTTGAACCGCCGGATCTGCGACGGCGAGACGTAGATGTCGTCCGGTCCGGGCAGGTAGTTCGAGTCCGAGCTGCGCAGGAAACCGTAGCCGTCCTGGAGGCACTCGAGCACGCCCTCGCCGTAGATCAGGCCGTTCTGCTCGGTCTGAGCCTGGAGCAGGGCGAAGATGAGTTCCTGTTTGCGCAGGCCGCTGGCCGACTCGACCTTGAATTCCCGGGCCATCTTGGCCAGGTCGTTGATCTTCATGGCCTTGAGCTGGGAGATCTTCATCTCGGACCGGGCCGGGCCGCCGTTCTTGGCGCCGTTGTCCTTGTCCTTGTCCTTGTCCTTGGCCGCCCCACGGGCGGCCGCCTTGGAGGCCGGCGGGGCCTCGACAGTCAAATCAGTTTGTGTCTCGGTCATAGGAATATTACAGATGTGAGGGTTGCTGAAAATGGGGGTTTTGCCGAAAAACCCAAGCGTTGTGTGTGATTAAGACTAACAGGTGGGTTTACACAATATATAACCACGCCTCGGACGGATGTCAAGCCTTTTCGTCCGCCGCCCCCTGTTTGGTCGCCGTCCGGTCCAGGCCGGCCAGGACCCGGGCCATGTCCGGGGCCGGCTCGGCCCGGAAGGCGAGCTTCACGCCCGTGACGGGGTGTTCCAGGGTGAGCGACTCGGCGTGCAGCATCTGGCGCTCGACCTGGTCGAGAAAGGCGCGGTCCGGTTCGGCCACATTTTGAAGCCGCCGGTCCGCCCGGGGTCCGTAGACCTCGTCGCCGACCACGGGAAAGCCCTCGTGGGCCAGATGGACCCTGATCTGATGGGTCCGACCGGTCAAGATATCCACCTCCAGGAGGCTGACCCCGGCCCGGTACGAGGTCGCCCGCCGCCACCGGGTCAGGGCCGTGCGGCCGCCGGGCGCGTCCACGGCCATTTTGTGCCTCAGTTTGGGGTGGCGCCCGATGGGCCGGTCGATCTCGCCGGTCCGGGTCGGGCGGCCCCAGACCAGGGCCAGATAGGCCTTTTGGACCCGGCGTGACTTGAACTGGTCGACCAGGCCTTGGTGGGCCTCGTCGGTCTTGGTCGCCACCAGGACCCCCGAGGTGTCCCGGTCCAGGCGGTGGACGATCCCCGGTCGGAGTTCGCCGCCCACGCCGGCCAGGTTGTGACAATGCCACAGCAGGGCGTGGACCAGCGTCCCGCGGTAGTGGCCCGGCGCGGGGTGGACCACCAGCCCGGGGGGCTTGTCGACCACGATCAGGTGGTCGTCCT
>JAHJDS010000469.1 GCA_018812395.1 Pseudomonadota bacterium | reverse complement strand
TAGCCGGCGCGCCTCGAGGTTGTCCTCCCGGGTGAAGCAGAAAAAGTGGCCCATGGCCTTGGCCGTGGCCCCCCATGCCTCTAAATTCCTGGTTGAGCCGCAAATATACCGGGCCGCCTCGCCATCGGTCAGTTTTCGCTGGAGGGCCCCCACGATCTCGAGCGTGATTTCGTCCTGAATGGCCATTAAGTCTTCCAGGCCTCTGTAGTAACGCTCGGCCCAGATGTGGTGGCCGGTGGTGGTGTCGATTAGTTGGGCGTGGACCCGCACCCGCTCGCCGGACGGTTGTACGCTGCCCTCCAAGACGTAACGCACGCCCAGGTCCCGCCCCACGTCCTGGACCTTGACCGGCCGGCCCTTATAGACAAATGACGACGTCCGGGCGATGACGAACATCTCCGGGATCTGGGACAGGGCGGTGATGATGTTATCGGACAGGCCGTCGGCCATGAATTCCTGGGCCGGGTCGCCGCCAAGGTTAACAAACGGCAAGACGGCGATGGACGGCTTGTCGGGTATTTTCAGGTCCCCGCCCCAGGCCGGTTGTACGGTCTTCAATTCGACCCGGTAGACCCGGACCGGCTCGGCGATGTTCTTGACGCCGTGCTCGCCCAGGTATTCGAATCCGAAGGCCAGCTTGCCCTTGACCTGATCGTAGACCGAGCGGGAGACGCACACCCCGCCCGGCTCGGCGATGCCCTCGATCCTGGCGGCGACGTTGACCCCGTCGCCGTAGATCCGCTCGTCCTCGAAGATGACGTCGCCCAGGTTGATCCCGATCCGCCAGGCCATCCGGCGGTGCTCGGGCAGGTCGGAGTTGTTCGCCCGCAACTCCCGCTGGACTTCGACCGCGCCCTGCACGGCGTTGACCGCGCTGCCAAACTCGGCCAGGAGATTGTCTCCTGGCGAGTCGATCACCCGGCCGTGGTGCTGCTCGATGATTTGGGTGAAAACCCGGCGGTGGGCGGTCAGGGTCCCCACTGTGGCCGCCTCGTCATCGGCCATCAGCCGGGAGTACCCTCGGACGTCGGCCGAAAGAATAGCCGCCAGCTTGCGCCTGTCTGAAGACATGGGGCCGTCCCCCATGGAAAATGGAGCCAGGAGTGTCTCAGAAGTGGTTTTTCCCCGGCGGGGGTATGCTATCACGGTCAAGACCGGCCTGGAAAGGGGAATGGATTGATCGCCGGATAAAAAATCCCAATTCAAGGGCCGATGGTTTTGCCGGCAGCATCAGGCCGATCGGCCGGGACGGCCCGCGTTTCAGGCAAGTGGTCCGGACCGGACCGACAATACGCCTCATCATCGGCTAAGAGCCTGCCCGAGTTTTTCGTAACAGGCTCCTAGCATTTATTCAATCATCCTGTCCCGCGGCCCCCGGCTTGAATCTAAAGATCGCGCTCTGAATAATCCTCGTTCCCTGGACCATTTGATTCGCGCTCAGATATGCCCCGCGCAGACGATGGTTCGACCGACGATAGGCCTTGGCGTGTTCTTCTGACCAGAAGAAGACGCACCGGCGTCAGAATGAGTCGATGATGCTCGGCTCGGCCAGCTTGAACGGATTCACGTCCGGCACGAAGACGATCGGCCGGCATTTTTCGGGCTCGACCCGGTAATTGAGGTCCTGGTCGATCTCCAGGTCCATGGACCGGCCGCAGTGGGCGCACTCGGTGTTGACCTCGATCGACAGCGGCTTTTTTCTTAAGCGCCCTTGCACGAAGGGCGTGGCGAAAACGTCGGCCGCTCAGGCGGCGAACAGCCGCTCGCCGGTGCTGAAGGTCACTCGGTGCGGCGTGGGCTCCACCGTGACCGGATAGGCCCAGATGACCTCGCCCCGCTCGTTGCGCCAGAGATAGGTCATGTTCTTTTCCAGATCGTCCAGGATGGCCGTCACCTTGTCGAGGGGCAACCCCAGCCCGTCGGCCACCACCTCCGGGGCCAGCGGCCCCCCCGCGGCCGGCAATTCTCGAACCACGAAGTGATGCACCCGGCGGTGATCCTCTGTGAACCGGCCCGCTCTGGCCTCGAAGGCCCGCGCCGCCCCGGCGATCTTCTTTTCCCACAAGGACGGCGGCAGCTTGATGATAAAGCGCCACAACCCGATCATCAGCTTGTCCGGCATGGCTTGACCTCCTTTGTTGGTTTGGTGGTCCTCAGCCTGAACCGTAAAGCTGTAGACAGGTCAAGGGTTTTTTTTTGGATCAGGCCAAGTCGATAACCAGGTCCCCGGACCAAGTGGGGCCGCCGGGGTGCAATTCCGGTCACGTTCTGTTAAATTGATCGAGGGATTTTTTTGCCGGACATCAAGAATCGTCGGATGAGACCCGGCCGGGCCAGCGGCCAGGGTCGCCCCGCAACAAGGCATTGATCAACTGATCGTCAATTGATTGGAGACAGGAAGGACCCCGGCATGCCCCCCGAATCTTTGGAGAGGTGGCTCCACGATCACACCTTCGGCCAGGACGTCCCCCGGGCGGGGGAGCGACGAACGGTGGTGGTCATCGCCATCACCGCGATCACCATGGTGGTGGAGATCGTGGCCGGCGTCATGTACGGGTCCATGGCCCTGCTGGCCGACGGCCTGCACATGGGCTCTCACGCCTCGGCCCTGGGCATCTCGGCCTTTGCCTACTACTACACCCGCCGGCACGCCACGGACGACCGGTTCAACTTCGGCACGGGCAAGGTCAATTCGTTGGCCGGTTTCGCCAGCGCGGTGTTGTTGATGGTCTTTGCCCTGATCATGGCCTGGGAGAGCGTCCTCCGGATCATAAACCCCGTGTCGATCAAGTTCAACCAGGCGATTCTGGTCGCGGTGCTCGGTTTCATGGTCAATGGAATCTGCCTGATGATTCTCCGCGGCCACAGGGGACACGACCACGGGGCAGGCGGGCACGATCATCATCACCACCACGCCGCCAACGGGCACCTGAAGGCACCGGCGGATCTGCGAAACGATCACAACCTGTGGTCGGCCTACTTGCACGTTATGGCCGACGCCCTGACCTCGCTGCTGGCCATATTCGCCCTGCTGGCGGGCAAGTATGTGGGGTGGAGGTTTCTCGATCCGTTGATGGGGCTTGTCGGGGCCGCCTTGATCACCAGATGGTCCGTGGGGCTGATCCGATCTTCCAGCCGGGTCCTGTTGGACATGCAAGCCCCGCTTGAAGTCAGGCGGGCGGTGAAACAGGCCATCGAGTCCGAGGGAGACGCCCGGTTGTCCGATCTGCACGTCTGGGCGGTGGGCCCGGGCATCTATGCCGCCGAGATCGCGGTGGTGACCCCGACGCCCCGGGACCAGGATCATTATTGCCGCCTCCTACCCGACGGCCTCGGTCTGGTGCACGTGTCCGTGGGGGCCCATACCTGTTCTCCGAAGACGTAGTGAGAGCGTTGCAAAACGCTCTCAGACCCGGGACATGGACGTCCCGGCAAATCGCGAAGGTGTTTAAACCGTAGCGATTTGAAGGACTTACAAAAACCACGCTTTTTGTAAGTCCGTGGT
>JAHJDS010000047.1 GCA_018812395.1 Pseudomonadota bacterium | reverse complement strand
GGCAAGACCACCCTGGCCTTGGCCCTGGCCCAGGCCGCGCCCGAGGCGGCCCCGGTCCAATTGGTGGACCTGGACGTCGAGGCCCCCAACGCCCACCTGTTTCTGCGGCCGGACATCCAGGGGACCGTGGTCGCCACGACCTATGTCCCCCGGGTGGACGAGGACAAGTGCGCCTATTGCCGGCAGTGCGCCGAGCTGTGCCAGTTCAAGGCCATCGCCGTGCTGGGCGAAACGGTGATCACCTTTCCCCAGATGTGTCACAGCTGCCGCGGCTGTCAGCTCGTCTGCCCGGCCGGGGCCGTCGGCGAGGACCGACGGGAGTTGGGCGAGATCAGTTGGGGCCGGGCCGGCGAGGTGGATTTCCTGATGGGCCGGCTGCGGGTCGGCGAGGCCATGAGCCCGCCGCTGATGCGCCAGGTGAAGAAGCGCCTCGACGACTCGAAGCTGGTGGTCATCGACGCCCCGCCGGGGACGTCCTGCCCGGCCGTGGAGGCGGTCCGGGGGGCGGACGTCATCGTCCTGGTCACCGAGCCGACGCCCTTTGGGGTGAGCGACCTGGCCATGGCGGTGGAGGCCTTCCGGCCGTTCGGGATCCCGATGGGCGTGGTCGTCAACCGGGCGGGCCTGGGTGACGGCCGGGTGTACGACTACCTGGAGCAGGCGGGCCTGCCGCTCTGGCTGGAGATTCCCTTTGACCGCCGCGTGGCCGAGGGGTACAGCCTGGGCCGGACCCTGCCCGAGATCGATCCCTCGTGGCGGGAGCGGTTGGCCGCCCTGTGGGACCGGGTGCTGGCGGCCGTGGATCGAGGAAGCGGTCTTCGGGAGGCGACATGCGCGAGATAACCGTCATCAGCGGCAAGGGCGGCACGGGCAAGACGTCTCTGACGGCCGCTTTCGCCGCCTTGTCCCACGACCACGTGTTGTGCGATCTGGACGTGGACGCCCCGGACCTGCATCTGTTGCTCGCGCCCGAGATCGAGCACGAGGAGGAGTTCGTCGCCGGCCACGAGGCGGTCATCGATCCGGATAAATGCACGTTATGCGGGACCTGCGCCGAGGTCTGCCAGTTCGAGGCCGTCCGCCAGGAAAATGAAAAATTTTTCATTGACCCCTTGACTTGTGAGGGCTGTTTTGTTTGTGTCAGGAGTTGTCCGACCGAGGCCATAGATTGGGTGGACAAGACGTGTGGCCGATGGTATATATCCCGGACGCGTCTGGGACCGATGGTCCACGCCCGGCTCTATCCGGGCCAGGAAAACTCGGGTTTGCTGGTGACCCTGCTCCGCCGAAAGGCGCGGGAGCTGGCCGAGGCCAAGGGGTTGTCAACGATCCTGTGTGATGGTACACCAGGTATCGGCTGCCCGGTCATTTCGTCGCTCTCGGGCACGGATTTGGTGGTGGCGATCACCGAGCCGACCCCCTCGGGCCGCAGCGACCTCGAGCGGGTCCTCGACCTGTGCCGGCATTTCGATGTCCCGGCCGGGGTGATCACCAATAAGTTCGATCTGAACCCGGAGGTGACGGCGGAAATCGAGGCCTACGTCCGGCGACGGGGCCTGAGGGTGGTGGGCCGGTTGCCTTTTGATCCGGAGGTGGTCACCTCCCTGGTCGAGGGCCGGGTGATCGGCGAAGGCAAGCCGGGGCCGCTGGCCGACCGGGTGGCCGGGTTGTGGGCTGAAGTTACGGCTATCGGGTCGGAAAACCATAGTTGAGACGAGGAGGAAAGAAACATGTACAGGGTTGAAGTTGATGCCGAAAAGTGCATTGGCGACGAGGAATGCGTAGAGGTCTGCCCGACTGACGTATATGAAATGCAGGACGGCAAAGCGGTTCCGGTCAACGCCGAGGAGTGCCTGGGCTGCGAGAGTTGCATCGAGGTCTGCGAGCAGGACGCGATCACGGTCGAGGAAATCTAGCCACCGACCCGAGACGAGCGAGGACCGGCGGGAGTGGTCGTGACGCCTCCGCCGGTTACCTCACTAGTTATGGCCCGGTCCCCGCAAGTGGCGGCGATGGCCGGCGAAGTGTACCCGCCGGGGACCTTTCTCCGGCGGATCGAGGGCCGCGGCCGGGCCGGTTTGATGGACCACCTGCTCTTGACCGCTGAGCACCGGGGCGGGGTCAAGTCCGCCTGGGGGGGCTGGGCGGTCGAGCGGGCACCAAAGAGAGGAACCAAAAACGACATGAACCTGAAACTAGCCGTACCGACCGAGGCCCCGGGCGGGCTCGAGGCGAACATCTCGGATCATTTCGGTCACTGCGCCCTGTTCACCATGGTCAGCATCGAGGACGGCCGGGTGAGCGGCGTCGAAACCGTGCCCAACGTGCCCCACGTCCAGGGCGGCTGCCTGGCCCCGGTCAACTTCCTGGACGCCCAAGGG
>JAHJDS010000468.1 GCA_018812395.1 Pseudomonadota bacterium | reverse complement strand
GGTTCGACCTGGTGGAACTCCACGGGGGCACCGGGTACTTGCTGGCCCAGTTCCTCTCGCCCCGGACCAATCAACGGTCCGACGAGTACGGTGGCCCCCTGGAAAATCGCCTGCGCTTCCCCCGGGAGGTGATCGCCGCGGTTCGTGGGGCGGTGGGCCCCGAGTTCCCGATCGGTTACCGCTTTTTGGCCGATGAGTGGCTGCCCGACGGGTTCCAGGTCGAGGAGGCCGCGGCGGCCGCCCCGGGGTTGGCCGAGGCCGGTCTGGCCTACTTGTCGGTCATGGGCGGCACCTACGAGTCCTTCTTGCTGCCGGAGCGGCAGGAGCAGGACCAACGGCCGGGCTACATGATTGATCTGGCGGCGGCGGTCAAGGGAGCGGTGGACATCCCGGTCATCACCGCCGGCCGGATCCAGGAGCCGGCCCTGGCCGAGGAGGTCCTGGCCCGGGGCCGGGCCGATCTGATCGGACTGGCCCGGGTCCTGCTGGCCGATCCGCGGTGGCCGATAAAGGCCCAAGAGGGCCGGGCCCAGGAGATCGTGCCCTGCGAGCCCACCTGTCGCCTGTGCTGGAAAAGGGTGTCCCAGGGACAGCCGGTGATCTGCTCCCAGTGGCCCGAGGAAAAACGCGACGCTGTCCCGGCCGGCTGAAACGGCCTTCAGGCGACGCCGCGGTCAATGGGCCTGGTCGTAAGTCGGCTTGACTTCAAACCGCCGTTCTCCCGACACCCGGTCGGGAATCAGACGCCTCAGGTGCCGCCGTGGCCGATGGTCGCCCGGCCCGCCTCGACGATGACCGGCACCTTGCGTTTTCCGCCCGAAAAGCCGAGCATCTCGCCCAGTCGGGTCGGCTCGACCTGGATGTCCACGAAGTCCACCTCGTAACCCCGCCCCCCGTAGGCCTCCCGGGCCTTTTGGGTGTAGGGTCAAGACGCCTTGCCGTAGATGGTCACCTGGGATGCCATGCTACCTCCGTAAATTGGCCAATGGGGGCGAAAGACGTTTGGCCGACGGTCCTCGGGTGTTTACTCGGAAGGCCTTCGTTTGGCGATCTCCCGCCAGATCAGCCAGTCGCGCAGGCGAGTCGGCAGTTTTTCGAGCAGACTCAGTTGCCGGGCCCCGGAACCGACCGGGTAGCGGGCCTTGGGCCGCCTGGCCGTCAGGGCGTGGACCACCTTTTCGACCACCAGCGAGGGATCGACCGACCTGGCGGCCGAGGCCCGGGACAAATGGCCGACCGCCGTCATGCAGTCGCCGTACAACTCGTGGCATTGCTCCGGAAATTGCTGGGACAACTCCTCGGCCTTGGCAATGGATTTCTCCCAGATGGGGGTGGCCACGGTGCTCGGCTCCAGGATTGACACCCTGATGCCGAAGGGGCGCAATTCGACCCGCATGGCGTCGCTGATGGCCTCGAGGGCGAACTTGGAGGCGGCGTAGGGCCCCAACAGGGGCATGGCGCTCTTGCCCGAAATCGAGCCGACGTTGACCACCCGGCCTCGGCCCTGTCGCAGCAGCGGGAGAAAGCCCTGGGTGACCGCCACCTGGCCGAAGACGTTGACCTCGAACTGCTGCCGGAGACAATCCACGGGCAGAAACTCGAGCGGCCCGGAAAAGACGATTCCGGCGTTGTTGACCAGGCCGGCCAGGCCCTGGTCCCCCACCTGGTCGCCCACCTCTCGGACCGCGGCGGCGATGGACTCGGGGTCGGTGACGTCGATCATGATCGGCGTCAGATTGTCGGACGCCTCGGCCTTAAGCGACTCGGCGTCCTGGTCCCGGCGCACCCCGGCGAAGACCCGCCACCCCAACTCGTCCAGATGCAGGGCGCAGGCCCGACCGATGCCGGTCGACGAGCCGGTGACGACCACGCCGTCGGGTCCCGGTCCTGATGCCACGTCCATTCTCCTGTAGTTATCGAGGTCGCCAGAGGCCCTCAGCCTCGCCTGAGCACGGTCTCCACCTTGGCCGTCCAGCGACCTGAGTGAACAGCATACACCATCCTGGGCATTTGGCAACCAGCCGGGCCAGGTCCTGAAACCGACTCCAAATTGGCCGACTCGGGCCCGACCTTGACCGTTCTTGGCCCAGGTCCGATGGCGTCCTGCCCGAGGACCAACTTCGACCTATTAGTCGAACTAAGGGCCAATCCAATGTCAGGCCCTGAACGCTCGCCGGCCCTGACCACCAGGCCCGTCCGGCTCGGTTGGCTAGACTGCCGGCGGCAACCTGCTGGTTAAGAATTGGTCATAATAACGGATAGTTGTTGTGGTCGGGCTAATGCCAGGCCCGGGAGGGCTCAGTCCTCGTCGATCCGGGAGGAGGCGGGGTAATTTTTG
>JAHJDS010000467.1 GCA_018812395.1 Pseudomonadota bacterium | reverse complement strand
TGGTCACACCTGGTTTGTCAGCCGACCACGGGCCCGGGCCTGGTGGTCGTTACCGGCATCGCCGGTTTCCGCCGGAATGGATGACTAAGCTTCGGTGGCGTTGCCGGACGCGTCGAGGCTATCGATCAGAAACGGCGGACGGTGGCTCGACGCTGTCCCAGGGTCGACTGCCGCTCGAAGGTGGCCATGTCCTCCTCTTTCTTGATCAGGGCCCCCAGGAAAGGCATTTCCTTTTCCACGACGCCCGGTGAAATACCGCCGGCGATCAGGGCCTGGATCCAGTCGAGGAGTTCGGAGGTCGACGGTTTCTTCCGGAAATCGTCGAACGTCCGGAGCCAGTAGAATTTCTTGAGGACCTGGCTAAGCAGGTTGCGCTCGATCTCCGGGAAGTGGACGTGGATGATCTCGGTCATCAGGGCCTCTTCCGGGAACTCGATGTAGTGGAACACGCAGCGCCGCAAAAAGGCGTCGGGCAGCTCCTTTTCCGAGTTCGAGGTGATGACCATGATCGGCCGGTGCTTGGCGACCACGGTCTCGTCCAGCTCGGGGATGTGGAAGGACATCTCGTCGAGTTCGTTGAGCAGGTCGTTGGGGAACTCGATATCGGCCTTGTCGATCTCGTCGATGAGCAGGACCACCCGCTCCTCGGCGTCGAAGGCCTGGCCCAGCTTGCCCTGGTCGATGTAGATGCGGATGTTGGACACGTCGCCGCCGCCGAACCGGGCGTCGTTCAGGCGCCGGACGGTGTCGTAGAAGTAGAGACCGTCCTTGGCCTTGGTCGTGCTCTTGATGTTCCAGACGATCAGCCTCTTGTCCAGGGCCCGGGCGATGTTGTGGGAGAGTAACGTCTTGCCCGTGCCCGGCTCGCCCTTGACCAGGAGCGGGCGCTGGAGGGCGATGGACACGTTGACCACGTCCCGAAGCTCGGGCGAGACAATGTATTGATCCGTGCCGGAGAACTGATCGAATCCAGATGGAGTGGCCACAAATGCCTCCTAAAAAAGTTATCGGCGGACACTGTTATATACCACGGAAAGGCGTCCCCGGCAATCAAAAATGAATCCCGGTTCATTTCACGCCAAAAAATCACCCGGCGGCCAGGGGGGGGAGCCGCCGGGTGAACCACCAGCTTCTGGAGGAGGATGGGGAGGGCTGGTTGCCCCCTGAGGGGGCCATATATCTTGTCGGCCGGGGGACCGTTTGTTTCTAACCCATTGCCGAGACCGCGGCCGCGCCGAGGACGATGGCGGCCAGGGCGATCAGGGTGATGGTATAAACGACGTTCATGGTCTGACCTCTGTCTGGTTGTCAGCCGTGTCCTGGGCAAGGTAATGGGCAAGGCTTATGCCAAGAGGTCGTCTTCGGGGCATGGTGATTGGTTAACCCAAGGGAATCTCTTGTTTTTTACTTATTGGGCTTCTCAATCTATCCGGCGGCCGGCCCCGTGACCAAGAGGTCCAACTTTCAAAAACGAGAAAAATAGATTCCGGTTCCCGTGGTCCGCTCCGGGCGGATTAAAAAAAATCCCGGGGGAGACCCCCCGGGATTGCAGTGATTATTTGGCTGTAAACTAGCCCTTCTTCTCCAGCAGCCGGGGCAACTTGAGGATGGCCAGAATGAGGTCAATGGCCAGGTAGTAGGCCAAGAATCCCATGTAGGCGAACAGAGGCAGGAGCAAACCCCAGAAGACGAGGTTGCCAGCCATATTACCGTTAACGAGTCCACTGATCGCGGTGTTGCCGCCGACAAGGCACATGATAGCCGACACGACCAGAACCACGGCCCCCACCGTCAGGGCCACACCAAAGGCGATGGGCACCAGTTTGAGGGCGCTCTTGGCCCAAAAAGAAAGGATGCCGATGAACTCCTGGCCGGCCGAGGATTCGGTGGCGATCTGGACATTGACCGTCTCCTGGTTGAGGGCGAAACAGGTCCAGTAGACGGTGATCACCAGCCAGGCCAGACTGAAGAAGAACTGGGGCACCCGTCCCGAGACTAGGCCGACGATACCGAAGATGAAGAAGACGAGTCCCGAGATGAGCAGGAGTAGCCCGACGCACTCCAGGTAGCCCTTGGAGGCCATGGAACTGGGCGAGGACTTGATCAGGCGGTCGCCCGATTGAAGGAAACGGGTGGCAATGTACTGCAACAGCAGAATCACGGCAGCACCGACGATACCGGCGATGATCATCGCCGCGATGGACAGTTTAAAGATGCCCAACGGCCAGATGAATATGGCCAGGTTCTGGCTGGGAATGGCGATGGCGGCGATCAGGCAGAAGACGAACCACAGCCCGGCGGCGACCAGGGTCGCCCAGTGGCCGATCAGGGTGAAGAAGTAGGCCGTGGCGTCAAAGAACTTGGCTCCTAGGACTTTGCCGATCAGCTCGACGAACTTGGCGATTAGGCCGACGATGACCGTGGCCCCGAACATTCTCGGTTCGGAACCGGCCGTGGGGGCCGGCTTTTTGGCCTTGGGGGCCGGCTTCTGTTGATTGGCGTTTTCTACCATCTTTCCCTCCCTGATCAGGTACCGGGTTAGGTTATTGGTCAAGCCACCCAGGTCACGGATTGTTGACCCGATGACCGGCGTCGTACCGATCCGACGGCATCGGCTCAGCGCCGCAGGGCTTCCCATTAATTGTATAGACCCATCGGCCGCCTGGCAACCGAAAAGCCGGTCTTTCCGGTGGCTACCGGTCGCCAATGGCGGCCCTTTTACGCCTTGACAACCTGTCGCGGGGTAGAATATTATACAATGATGATCGTCTAGATTTTAAGGCTGACAAACATAACCGATCCACAAGGAGGGCGCGATGGGTGACTTTGGCGAATTTCTGTCCTTTCGGCGGATGATCACCCCGATCATCATTCAAATACTATTCTGGATCGGGGTGGTGGTCTCGGTCATCGCGGGCCTGGTGATGCTCATCAGGGGCGCGGCCAGCGGGGGAGGGGCCGCCATGGTCATCAGCGGTTTGTTGTGGATGTTCTTGGGTCCGGTCATGACCCGGGTCTATTGCGAAATGATCGTCATCCTCTTCCGGATCGAGGAAAACACCCGTTACCTGCGGCCCGGCGGCGTTCAGGCCGGCGGGGGGTCGGTGCCCTCTCCCCCGGAGAGTGCGGGTCTGTAGGAATCCCGACCAGGCAAACCCGACAAGAAGCGCCGGCGGGACGATGGTCCCCCGGCGCTTTGACGTCAGGCGACGCGTCGGGAAGGGGTCAGTCCAATCCCCGGCCGGTCAATTTCTCCAGGGCATCCAGGTACTTGGCCCGCGTGTTGTGGATAACCTCCCTGGGCAGGGGCGGCGGCGGCGGGGCCTTGCCCCAGTCCAGTGTTTCCAGGTAGTCCCGAAGGTACTGCTTGTCAAAGCTGGGCTGGCCCTGGCCCACCTGGTACATGTCCGCCGGCCAGAATCGGCTCGAGTCGGGCGTCAGGACCTCGTCGATCAGGATCAGCCGGCCGCCCTGCATCCCCAGCTCGAATTTGGTGTCGGCGATGATGATGCCTCGGTCCGCGGCGTAGTCCCGGGCCCGGGTGTAGAGTTCGAGGGATATTCGTTTGGCCTCCCGGGCGACCTCGCCGCCGACCAGGCGGGCGGCCTCCTCGGGGGTGATGTTCAGATCGTGCCGGCCCAATTCGGCCTTGGTCGAGGGGGTGAACAGGGGCTGGTCCAGCCGGACCGATTCCTGAAGGCCCATTGGCAGCTTGTAGCCGCAGACCTCACCCGTGGTCAGGTAATCCTTCCATCCCGAGCCGGACAAATAGCCGCGGACGATGCATTCCACGGGCAGGGGTTCGGCCTTCTTGACGATCATGGACCGCCCGGCCAGTTGATCCCGATAGGGTCGGCACTCGGCCGGGAACTGATCCACCTCGGCGGTCAGGAGATGGTGTTCGACCACGTCTCCCAACAAATCGAACCAGAACAACGACAGGGCGGTCAGGACCCGGCCCTTGTCCGGGACGGGCTCGGCCATGACCACGTCAAAGGCGCTGATGCGGTCCGAGGCGACCATCAGCAGGGAATCGCCCAGGTCGTAGATGTCGCGCACCTTGCCCCGGCTCACCAGCGGCAAGTCACCCAGATCGGTCTCATAGACGGCCGTCATCTCCAACTCCCATTCGTAGTTCTTCGATCCGCCGCGTGGCACGGCGCCAACACGCAAAGTCCGTCACATTGACGACTATTTGACAGTCTCCCCGGTTGGCGTTAGACTCAGCCTCTCGCAAACAAGGATCGAGGAGCCCGCCATGATACACCAAGTGACCGTCGTTGGAGCCGGTAACGTGGGCGCCACCACCGCCCAACGGCTGGTTGAAAAACAGATCGCCGACGTGGTGCTGATCGACATCGTCGACGGCCTGCCCCAGGGCAAGGCTCTTGACCTGGCCGAGGCGGCGCCGGTGGAAAAGCACGACGCCAGGCTGACGGGCGCCAATGACTACCGGGCCGTCGCCGGTTCGGACGTGGTCATCATCACCGCCGGCCTGCCGCGCAAACCGGGGATGAGCCGCTCGGATCTGCTGGCCACCAACGCCAAGATAATGTCCCAGGTGGTCGAGCAAGTCAAGGCCAACGCCCCGGAGTCGATCCTGATCATCGTCTCCAACCCGTTAGACGCCATGTGCCACGTGGCCTATAACGTCAGCGGCTTCCCGCCCGAGCGGGTCATCGGCATGGCCGGGGTCCTGGACTCGGCCCGCTTCCGGCGCTTCATCGCCGATGAACTGGGCGTCAGCGTCGAGAACACCCACGCCTTTGTCCTGGGCGGGCACGGCGACACCATGGTCCCCCTGCCCCGCTACTCGACCGTGGCCGGCATTCCCATCACCGAGTTGATGGACGCCGAGACCATCGAGCGGCTGGTTCACCGGACCCGGTTCGGCGGCGCGGAAATCGTCGAACTGCTCAAAACCGGCAGCGCCTTTTACGCCCCGGCTTCCTCAGCCGTGGAGATGTGTCAGGCCATTCTCTTTGACCGCAAGAAAATCCTGCCCTGCGCCGCCCTGCTCCAGGGTCAATACGGCTGCCATGACCTGTTCATCGGCGTCCCGGTCAAGCTGGGCCGGGCCGGCGTGGAACAGGTGATCGAGATCAAGCTGTTGCCCGAGGAGGCCGAGGCCCTGAAAAAGAGCGCCGCCGCGGTCCGGGAATTGGTCGACGAGCTGAAGGAGATGGGCTACTGATTGGCCGCGATTGGCGGGCCCTACCTTTAACGAGGATCGACCACCCTTCCCATAAACAGGATGCTCCCCGTCCGCTCGTCTCGGATCAGGAACACGAACGGCCGGTCGGCCCGGAAGACCGACG
>JAHJDS010000046.1 GCA_018812395.1 Pseudomonadota bacterium | reverse complement strand
GCCTTGGGCGTGGCGGCAGGCGCTCTGGGCCCTGTCCCGGGCGTCGCGGCACTCGCTTTGATCGAAATTCGGGCCGCACCTCTTGGCCGCGGCCCGCTTCAGTTTCAGGCAGTCCTTTTCGGCCCGCCGGCGCAGGTAATCGCACTCCGGGGCGGGAAAACGGCGGTCGATTCCTTGGTGGGAACGAACGCCGGGGATCCAGACGTAGCCGTGGAACGGGTTGAGCCGGTACCAGCGCACCCCGTAGGTCGTGTCGTTTTTCCAGCCGAGTTTGGTGTTCTCCGACCAGCCGTACCACGACCAGTAGATCATGAAGGCCTTGCCCCGGATGTGCTTGATGTCGGCGACCCCCCAGAACCTCGAGTCCTGGGAATTGTCCCGGTTGTCGCCCATGACGAACAGCTTGCCCGCAGGGACCGTGTACTTGTGGTTGCCCAGGGTGTCGCCGTCCACGTGGGGGCCCTCCAGGTACTTGAACCGCTCGAACTTCGGGCCGCCCGGCGGCTTGATCCAGATCTGAGTCCGGTTCCGGAACTCGATCACGTCCCCGGGCAGACCGACGACCCGCTTGATGAAGTCCTCGTCCGTGTGCGGCGGTTTGAAGACGATGATGTCGCCCCGCTTGGGGAGGCGGTTGAACAGGACCACGTCGGTGAAAGGGACGCGCAGCCCATACCAGAACTTGCACACCAGCACCTGGTCGCCGACCAACAGCGTCGGCTCCATGGACCCCGACGGAATCTTGTAGGCCTGAACCAGAAACGTCCGGATGAACAGGGCCAGAATCACGGCGATGACGATGGCCTCGATCCACTCCCGCCAGGCCGACTTGGAACGGGCCTTCTTGTCGTTCTTGTCTTTTACCACCAAATCACTCGCGCCAGGCAATGGGGTCAAAAAAAACCGCCGCCGGGCCGGCGGAGAAGTCAACGGCCTGAGTCTATGCCCACGAGCGCCGTTTTGTCAACCACCGGGACCGGGAACCGTTTGGGGCGACGATCCCGGGCGGACTGAGAATCCAAGTTGATTTTTTTCCCGTCTGTGATATAATCCGGACATCTGAAACAGCAACCGTCTAACAGGATCCGGAAATGAAAGAGCTAGGCGCAAAGATAAGGTTTCAGCGCAAGGCGCTGGGATATACCCTCAAGAGTTTGTCCGAAAACCTGGGCATCTCGGTCATGACCCTGCAGCGCATCGAGACCGGTCAGATCTCCCCCTCGGTGGCCCTGATGCAGAAGGTCGCCCAGGAATTGAAAAAGCCCATGTCCTTCTTCGTCCACGAGCGGGAGGCCTCGTTTGTCCACCTGGCCTCGGACGACCTGAGGGGATTCAGCGAGGAGGGCGTCAAACTGAGCGAGGTCGTCCCTCCGGGAGCGGTCGACAGCCGGCTCAGCGTGTACGTCACCCGGGCCAAGGACGGCCGGATCATCAAACCCCGCACCACGGACAGCCACGAGTACATCTATCAGATTTCCGGCGGCCTCGAGTTCACCCACCAGGGCCAGACCATGAGCCTGCAGCCGGGCGAGGCGGTCTACTTCGACGCCGACGACGATCAGACCTTTTTGGCCAAGGGCGACTCGGTCTCGGTCCAGGTGGTCATTCGAAAGTAATACCCAGCCACCGTCCCAGAGTGTAAAAATCCGGGGCGACCCGCTCGGCCCGCAGGGCGGGATTCTTGTAGGACACCAATCGGACGCCGGCGGCGGCGGCGGACTGTTCGTCCAGCACCGTGTCGCCGACGTATATCGTCTCCCGGCCCGACACCCCGAAGCGGCCCAGAATATGCCTCAGGCCGTCGGGGGCGGGCTTGGCCTTGACCTGGGCCGCCGAGACCACCAGGTGGAAGTGGTCGGCCAGGCCGAAATGATCCAGCACCAGGCCCACCGTCCGAGTCCGATTGGTGAACAGGGCCGTCCGGTAAAGGTCCTTGAGGGCCGCGACCACTCTCTTCATGCCCGGTTCGGGGACCATCTGCCGGATAAAGGGCCTGTAATCCACCCGTGGTTCCAGGTCCAGGGCCGCCGCTCTTGACCGATCGTCCGGAAAGAGGTGTTCGATGGACGCCCGGGCGCTGTGGGCGTGGACGAAGTCCTCCTGGGCGGGGGACATTGGCGGGCGGCCGAGACGGTCGAGGATGTGATTGTAGTAGCCGACGTTGGCCCGTCTCGAATCGAATAACACCCCGTCGCAGTCAAAGACGACGACCTTGACATCCATGCCGGCCTCGTGTCAGGGTGGCGAAATAATTCCTGCTTCTGAGTAACGCCACGGTCCCCGGTCGGCCGCCCGGCCGGGCGGGCCGCCGGTTCGGCCCCCCCAGCGGGCCTGAGGGGAGGGCCGAGTCGCACGAAGGCGCATTATACCACCTCGGGGTTCGCCCGTGAATTATGAAACCGATTTTCTGGTCATCGGCAGCGGCATGGCCGGCTTGACCTTCGCCATCAAGGCGGCCCAGGTGGGCCGCGTCGTCCTGGTGACCAAGAAGGGCAGCCTCGACGCCAACACCAATTACGCCCAGGGCGGCATCGCCGGGGTGTTCGACCCGGACGACGATTTCTCCCTGCACATTCAGGACACCCTGGCCTCCGGCGACGGCCTGTGCGAGGCGAGGGTGGTTGAAACGGTCGTCCGCGAGGGACCCCCGCTCATCCGGGAACTGGTGTCCTTCGGCGTCCGATTCAACCAGGACCCCCGGGACCCGGCCTGTTTCGACCTCCACCTCGAGGGCGGCCACTGCCGCCGCCGCGTGGTTCACGCCGCCGACGCCACCGGCCGGGTCGTCGAGGAGGCCCTGCTGAGCCAAGCCCACCGGACGCCCGACCTGACCATCCTGGAAAATCACATGGCCGTGGACCTGATCACCCACACCAAGCTGGTCAGCCGTGGCCTGGTGACGACCAACGCCGAGCAATACTGCTGGGGGGCCTACGTCCTGGACGAGGTCTCGGCCGAGGTCCACACCTTCCTGGCCCGGTTCACCGTCCTGGCCACCGGCGGCGCCGGGATGGTCTACCTGCACACCACCAACCCCGACATCGCCACCGGGGACGGCCCGGCCATCGCCTATCGGGCCGGGGCGGCGGTGGCCAACATGGAGTTCGTCCAGTTCCACCCGACCACCCTCTACCACCCCCAGGCCAAAAACTTCCTCATCTCCGAGGCGGTCCGGGGGGAAGGCGGCGTCCTGGTCGACGCCCAGGGCAACGCCTTCATGGCCGAGTACAGCCCCCAAAAGGACCTGGCCACCAGGGACACCGTGGCCCGGGCCATTGACGCCGAACTCAAACGGACCGGGCAGGACTGCGTCTATCTGGACATCAG
>JAHJDS010000466.1 GCA_018812395.1 Pseudomonadota bacterium | reverse complement strand
TCCATGTTGATCACCATCTCATTGAGATCAACCACTTTGGGTTCGAGAATCTGTTTGCGGCTGAAGGCCAGCAGTTGCCGGGTGAGGGAAGTGGCCCGTTCTCCTGCTTTTTTCACCTCCTCGATGTCGCGGTAGGCGGGATGATTTGGGTCCAAGCTTTCCAGGGCGAACTCGCTGAAACCGGTCACAGCGGTCATCAGATTGTTGAAGTCATGGGCTACCCCGCCGGCAAGGGTCCCGATGGCCTCCATTTTTTGCGATTGCCTGAGCTGTTCTTCCAATTCTCTAAGCTCACGTTCTGCCTTGATGCGCTCGGTGATATCTTCATAAATAACCAGTTGACTTCCGTCTTCAAGGCTGACTGGCCTAAAATGGGTCTCCTTTTCAGAGCCGTCTTTACAGGTGACAGTGAAGGTGCGGGGCCTCGCCTCGCCAACCACCGCCCTCTCTCTATCTTCGAGCCAGGCCGAGACAACCTGACGCCGGTAGTCAGAATCGGGATATGCTCGACGAAACCACTCCCGGCCCTCAGGGATGTCATCCAAATCGTAGCCGAACATCCTAACAAATCGAGGGTTGACGTATTCATAGCGGCCGTCTGGGCCGATGAGAGAAATCCCGAGCGGTGATTCATCGTTCAGGACCTGGAACCTCTCCTTTTCTACCCTTAGCTCATCCTCGGCTTTCTTTCGGTCTGTGATGTCCATGAAGGTGACAATAACTTGGGAGATATTCCCCTGGTCATCAAGAACAGGATCGGCATTGAGTGTGACCCACTTTGTCCCTTGCTCGTCCGGTCGAGCGATACCACCCACGAAACCTCTCAAAGGTTGGGACTTGGCCAACACCAGGTTGACTGGGTATTCGTCTATCGCCAATGGCCTACCATCTTCGCGCATAAACGACCATTCAGGATCACGGGCATCTTTCCCAACCAATAACTTCTCTGTCTGTCCTAGAAATTCCTGGGCCTTGGGATTGACCAGGACTATCCTCGTGTCTGGACCATGAACGACCACTGCCGCTTGGATGCTATCCAGTATTGTCCTCAACCAGCGATCATTTTCTTTAAGAGCTTCCTCTGCCCGCTTGCGCTCCGTTATGTCGATTATTGCTGACCGACTTTCGATCACCTCTCCCTCACCGTTGGTGACCGGGTTAACAGAGAGGCTTATCCAAACCGACTGTCCATCCTTGTGTTTCATTTCAAGACTGACGTCCCTTATCGATTCCCCTTTCCGGAAACGGCTGAAGACTTCCTTGGCTTTAGCAATGCCTTCCGATGTGTCTGCATAGAGATCAAGAACCCTCATCTTCATTAGAGTGTCTTTGTCGTAGCCGAGTATTTTCAAAACCGCCGGATTGCATCTCAAGATCGATCCATCAACGGCGCTCATTGAAAAATAGGCGATAGGCGCCGTCTCGTATAGATCACGATAACGGTCTTCACTACGTCGGAGCTCTTCCTCGGCCAGCTTTTGCTTGGTGATGTCAAGGGCGACGCCCAGGATCTGACTTACCAGCCCGGCATCATCTCGGGCGAAAGCGGTCTCGCGGCTCCGCAGCCAGCGCCACTGGCCGTCTTTGGTCCGGATACGGTACTCGATTTCCCGGGTCTGGCCCTCGCCGGCCCGTCGCCAGGCCTGGTGGTGGGCCTCGATCAGGGCCCGGTCATCTGGATGGAAAAGCCGACCGTGGATATCCTCGCCCAAGGCCGCCTTTTCCTCCGGAGTGTACCCAAATTCGGGCAGCCAGGGACGATTGATATAGACATTACGGCGCTCGACCAGGTCATAGATGTAAACCGTACCAGGCTCGGTGTTCAAAATCCGCCGCAGGAAATGCTTGCGCTCCTGGAGCAGGGCGTCCTTCCGCTTGCGCTCAGAGATGTCGAGGGCCGTGAACACCAGGGCACTGTTTTGGTCGGTCGGATCGATGGCCACTGAACTCAACAGGACGTCGATGACTTGCCCATCCTTACGTTTGAAGCGCGTTTCCAAGGACCCGAAGCCTTTTTCTCGGACCTGGGGGTGCTTTATGCGGGCGACCCGTTCAAACTCCTCGTCATCCGGATAAAGTATTCGGGCTCTCTGGCCGCTCAGTTCCTCCTGAGAACACCCCATCATTTTAGCCAGGGCGTCATTGATCCATCCAAGTTTCCTTTCTGAATCAACCAGCCCAATTCCTACCGGTGCCGCCCGCAAGGTGCTGTTTAATGTGGCCGCAGTCCTCCCAGTTGTTTCATTCGCATGCTTTAACTCATCCACCATGTTCTGGAGTTGTTCGGCCTGCTGTTGCAGCCGTTCATGCATGACCGCATTTCCCAGGCAGACAGCTAGCTGATATGCAAGGGTCTCCAGGAAGTATGACTGTTTACTGAAGTCACCCCCGGTGGCTGAGGCCAGGCCGAGTACCCCAATTATTCCATCCCTGGTTTTCAGTGGGAGCGCCGCGAATGATTTCAGCTTTGCCGCTCGACATTCCTCCCATGTACAGCGGGGATCGCGGTAAATGTCGTCGGAGTAAATTGGCTCTCCCTCACTGACCGCCAGGCCGCAGAGACACTCACCCACCCGGTGGACATCAATCTTCGGTTGGTAAGTCGGGTCGCTGGATGCCAGTCCCTTGAGTACCAATTGCTCACCGTCCCTCATAAAGACCAGGGTCACATCAGGAGCGACCTGGCCGACTATTTCGTCCAAGGCCCTTTTAATGATCACGTCCGGGGAAAGGCTGGCGCTGACTGCCTGACTAAATGAGTGCAGAGCTGTCAGTTCCTTGGCACCGTATTGTTGCCGGCCACTTTGTGGTAAATCTTGACTAGCCGCTACTTTCTGACGAGATGCATCCGATTCGGGGAAATTGTGTACCGTGGGATTGTCTTCGTTTTTCATTCAAGCCCCCGCGTACCGATAAAGACCGATCCCATCTTTTTTCCAATATTTATCGGCGACTCCCCGGTAGGATTTGTACTCTACCATGAAAATAGCTGTTTGAACAGTGGGCGAGGCCATTTACTGGCCCGTATGTAGAGAGGTCCGGCAGGCCTCGATAAGTGCCAAAGTATGATTAATTTCATTTGGTTGGCTAAGCATCGACTCCGGCAAGCATTGATAGTTACCATCGAGTCCCCCTCACGTCCGAGGCCGGCCGATGGAGGTATGGGCACCTTCTCTTGATTCCAGCCGGCTTTAGACAAGTCAATATAGTGGCCCAATAGCTTGGGCTGGCATAGTAAAAGAAAAAGGATCAGGTCGGACTAGATCAAATCAGGTGGCGATTGATCAGGATGGTTCCCATGAGAGTCGGCCGGCAATGGCCGCCCGGGCGCGTCAATGGGTGCTGAAAAAGCACACCTGCAAGGCCAGACTCGAATCAATTCAGGCCAGAATGGACGAAATTGGCCCTGAATCCGGGCCGAAAATGGCGGGAGCCGCCTCGAATGCCTTACGTTGCGGCGGGTGGCCGGTCCGCCTCGTTCCCGGGCACCTCCACCGGAACCGCCTCAGATGAGAAATTCACCTGTTCCCGGATCAGTTGACCTATCTGAATTGCCACCTGGACGAGGTTCTGAGTCTGTATATCATCTTCGATCCGGACGGCACGGTCAACCCTCGCTATCGTCTTGCTGGCCAGTTCAGTCTCAACCCGGTCCAGGTCTTTCCCCGCAGCCAGCTTCTCACTCACACGGCCAATCACAGACCTCTCAATCGCCTGAACCTCAGGAACTAGGTCTGCACGAGACCTCAATAACTCGGCACGGCGGAGGTCAACCAACTCCTCCAAGTTTTTGGCTTTGCCCGATGCGTGGCTGTTAGCGTAGCTCTCAGAATAACCCGCAGCGATCGCAGCACCCCGGGCGGTGGAACCCCGGGCAAGGCGGTCGATCATCACTTTCTCACGAGGATCACGTTTTTTCCAAGGCCCCATACTCACCGAAAAGCCCCATTTTTTTCTGATAGAATAATCTATAATCTGTGCCGATGCAAGCAATTAATTTTGTCAATGCATCGTGCCCAAAAAAGAGAGTTGATCCAGGAACATACAGCTCGCGAGCAAGGACCAAAATTCTCCTAACGTGTTGGTATAAAAAGGGTTGTGGACCCACACACCTACTGGTGTGAATGGTCGCCGATACAATCGGTATTCAGGTTTTTAAAAAGGGAAGACCCCCCGCAGGTCGAGGCATCCAACACAATCTAGCCAAGGTAGACAGTTATAAAGTTTTTAATTTGACAAGACAGTTTATCCAGTGTAGACTGAAGCAGGTACTCAAGCAGTAAGGTGAGGTGTGTTATGAACGACCATACCAATCCCTTGAATCTTTTCACGGACGTAAAGGACGGTCCGGAATTTATTAAGCCCAAGGACGTGGCCAAACGGCTAATGGTCAGTTCAGAGACCGTTTACAACCTGATCAGGTCGGGTCAGCTTCCAGCCATTAGGTTCGGAAGGACCTATCGCATTTACAGGGAGGGTTTTCAACGCTT
>JAHJDS010000465.1 GCA_018812395.1 Pseudomonadota bacterium | reverse complement strand
GCGGTAGTCCAGGCCCGGCCGGTTCAGGTTCGGCTCGGAGGTGACGTCGGCCGGAAACGGCACCTTGATTGGCGGGTGATAGGCCTGCTGTGGTCCGCCGCCCGGGGGCTTGACCGCGTTCACCACGGGCGGGCGGCCTCCGGTCAGAAAGAAGGGTTTGGCCTTCACTCCCAGTTGCGTGGCCGCCTTCTGCTGCTGGGCGTAGGGGCAGGACACGATGCCGCCGCCGTGTTTGGTGCACTTGTATTTGTCGGCCTCGCTGATGATCCACAGCTCAAAGGAACGGATATTATTGCTGATCCATAACGGCACCTGTACGTCCAGGCGTTTATCGTTGGGGTTTTCGGGAACGGTGTAACACTTGCCTTTGAAATTCGGGAAGGTGCAGGCCCGCCAGGCCACGTCCAGGGAGGTCCTTACGACCCGGTAAATGATTTTCGGGTGGTGGGGCCAGTGGCCGTATTGAACGCGGTAGAAGGCCAGGGGGCTCGGGGCCGGGATGAAGGCCATATATACCGTGGGGCTATAACTCCAAATCATATACACCTGAGCGCCCAGCGGATTCGGCTGGTTGCGGCAAAAAATGATAAAGGACGATATCCGGTCGTTCCACGGGGTCCCACCGAGATTGGTGCTTTGGCGAAAGATGGTCGATTGGCCCTCGAACACATTGTGCTCGAAGACCTTGGCCGCCAGGTTAGGGCCCAGGCGGAAGCAGGAGATTTTGTTGTCGGAGGCCGCGCTTCCCACCACGTAAGTCCGGTGGCGGGCGTCTGGCGGGTGGCACATGACCGCCGGCGGCTGACAGTTACACAGCAGCAGGAAAAGCATTTCCAGATATCTCGCGCCCTGTTGCGAAGTATACATACTTACGGCCGATTTCGGACAGTGGTTCTCCCGGACCTCGAAGTGGCTCCAGTCTATGACGTACCAGGGTTTGGCCCGGACGATGACTCCGAACCACCCGATCAGCAGGGCCGTTGCCAGGAAGATCGCCGTTGCTCGGAATACTCCGCCCATGGCACCCTCCGCCGCTTATATTTTTTATTCTACGCCCAAACGACGGTCCCAGGCAACTGATAACCGGGCCAGGTCAGGGATTATCGTCCCAGACCGGGATCAATCGGCCCAGGCATGGATTTTATTTCTGTAATTGTCGAGGGATAGCCGCCGGATCTTCGGCCTGTCCCGGCCGGCCCGGGTCAGACCGGAGGACGGTGAATCAGCGCACCACTCGCAGACACCGCTTGGCCTGAAGGCTCCACTGCTGGCCGGGTGGGCAACGGTGGGCCATTGTCGGCCGGGGTGACTCTAACAAGAAGACCGCTTAACACTCATCAGCTAGAGGCGAGGGTTAGATAAATACTGTCACCGTATTCAACGTCAGCGCAAGTGGCACACGAGGGACGAGATAACCAACTTGGAGGTCTTGACCCAGAGTCACGGTTCCCGATCTCTGGCGCTAGGACCCGATATGGCCGTGGTTGATGCCATTGTCAAGAACTACGTCAGGCAGGCAGTTGACCGCAAATGGATGGGCGGTGACGATTTGTCCTTCCTCTATTGACTCCGGCCAGCTTTCTACAAGTTAAGATAATGGCCCATTGGCTTGACTACGGTCCTTTTTCGCTGCCTCCATCGAGGTGGAGTCAGCAAGCCGGCCATATATGGACAGGCTGGACTTCCTAGCGGAGTGTTGAATGAGAGATATGTTTGCTCTCGACTAGAGTAGTGTCCGCGAGGGTATGTTCGGGATAACTGCATTCCATCAGGATGTGTGGAAAGGCAATACCCTCATTCAACACGGGTCATCGGTGGCTGCGTCAAATGTGGGAGTAGTTTGATTTTGTGAAAGCAAGTGAAAATCAATTGCCCTGAACAGTAATTGTGTTGACAGTGGGCCTTCCGGTTGGATGGATGATTTTACTACGCGGCTCCCAGTTTTCCTCCTCCCCGAAGACATGTTGGTGATAGAGTGCCAGTGCTGAGGTGTTCGAGGTAGTGGGAATGGAAGAGGCTGTCAAGGTGGGCCGGCTTTCCTGGGGCGGCGACTCAACAGAAAAAACCGGTCGCCTTCCCTGACAGCCCCTTCCAAGGGGGAGGACGTCATCGGGTTGTCTTGATTTCAGTCGCCGTTGGCTCTCCGCTTGTCTTTTCCGCCCGGAACGTTGGTTCGCCCCGCCGGGCGCGTCGGATGAAAAGTCGCCTTCCGGGTCTCGCTTGACCAGGACCACGTGCCCGGCCCGGGAGCCGAAATTGCCGCCGCCGGGTTTCCCGCCCTGGATGTTCCCGGTGGTGAAGTGGCCGCAGACAACCTTGCCGGGCGCTGTTTCGACGCTGGTGATGACAAAGGTGGCGAAGCCGACCACCCTCATCTGCTGGACGAACTGCTCGCCTCCGACGATGGGCAGCACCACGTGCCACTCCCCGCCGTGTTCGGCCACCTGGCCCTGCATGTATTGAAAGATATTGTTGGACATGACGCCGTTGTAAACCTCTAGCATGTCCCCGACCTTGACCGCCGGCACGGGCTGGGTGCCGTCGATGTAATCGCCCACTAGAGATGCGCCCCCTCCGGTCGAGAAAAAGATGCTCCAGCCCGAGTTGTCCGTGCCGTCGGCCCTGAACCGTAGGACATCGGTCCCCTGGACGTAGGCCTCCTGGCTGATGAGCAGCGGCAGGGTCACGCCGCCCTCGGGCACCGAGCCCACATAGCCCACATAGGCGATGGCCTGGGCGCTGACGTTGACCGTGCTCACGCCCACCACCGAGCCGAAGAACAACTGGATCGGCCCGTTGGACGTCTGGTCACGTCGGACGGTGACCTTGACGGCGTTGATCTGGTCGACCGTGCCCCCGGCGGTGAAGGTCTTGTTGCCGACGTCCCAGACCCCGACCACCACGTCGCGCGTGGCCACGGTCAGGGGGACGTCGGGGTTGCCGGTGGAGGTGTTTTGCTGGGCCCACGTCCCGGCCGCCTCGGTGGCGGACGCGGTGACCTCGGCCAGCGTCAGGTTGCCCCCCTGCTGGTTGTAGATTTGAACCAGGTGAAAGGCCGCGGCCAGGGCGGCGGCGTCGGCCGCCTTTTGAACCTCGGCCCGGGTGCTGAAGACGTATCCCAGATCCACCGCCAGGGCTCCCATGCCGAGCATGGCCATCAGGGCCAGCGCGACCATGATCGTGCTGCTCCCTCTCTGTTCCTTCAGGAATCGCCATAGCGTTCGCATGGCCTCTTCCTCACCTCATGAAATGATCTGTTTACCGACCCGGTCGCCGGGGGCCTTCCCGGCCGTCCGGGACCGGACCGGTCCTCTAAACTTTTCTTGCTGATTTCAAGCATAAACGGAAGTCAAGGCCGGCCACAATCGGGACTATTACCAGGTTGGCTCAGAAAAAATACCGCATCCGGCCGAGGAAATCACTTATGTCAAACGACTATTATTAATTACGGGCTGTCCCAACCAAAGGTAGAAAAAAAGACTTGACAGCCTGATTCGGCTCCTGTATAATGTCCCTATAGTCGGTAGAGAACTTGTGGGGGCCGCCATGAACATCGTCCAGATTTACAAGCAATTCCCGACCCAAAATGATTGCCTGGACTACCTGGAGCACGTCCGGTGGCAGGGGAAACCGCGATGCCCTTACTGCCAGTCTGACCGGGTTACTCCCATGCCGAAGGAGCGCCGCCATCACTGCAATAACTGTAACACGTCTTTCAGCGTGACGGTAGGGACCATTTTCCATCGGACCCGACTTGATCTTCAAAAGTGGTTTCTGGCGGTGGCCTTAGTCCTCAATGCCAAGAAAGGAATCAGCGCCCGCCAGCTTGCTCGTGATCTTGATGTTAATAAGGATACGGCTTGGTCTATGGCAATGAGGATTAGAAATGCGATGGTCGAGCGAAACGACCGAAAGCTTTTAGAGGGTGTCGTTGAAATGGACGAAACTTATATCGGGGGTAAGCCCCGACGTGGGGCCGGAGTGGAAACCAAAAGAGGACGCGGCACCAACAAAGTCCCCGTTGTCGGGGTGGTTGAGCGTGGCGGTAAGGTCCGGGCTAAGTTGGTCAAAGACGTAAAAGCCAAAACCTTGGCAAGTTTTGTCCGGGAGCATGTTGACGTGAAATCGGCTACTGTCATCACTGACGAATTCAAGGGATACATCCGATTCGCGGCCTTTGTGAATCACGAAACCGTGAACCATCAAAAGTGGTATGTCGAGGGCAACTTACACACCAATAGCGTTGAAAGCTTTTGGTCCCTGCTTAAGCGGGGAATCATCGGCCAATACCACAAGGTCAGCATCAAGTACCTACCCAGGTACATCGACGAATTTTGCTATCGCTACAACAATCGTCAAACCGCCGACCTATTCGACCAAACCATTTCCCATGCTTTAGGGGTTATAAATGTCTGAGACAATCCCCAGGGCCACACATGCGGGCGTTCTCAACATTGGAAACGCCCAAATTCCGTGTGCTGTATTAGAAAACGGAGAAAGGGTATTAACTCAAGAAGGAGTGTTAGCGGCTATCGGTAGGGCGCGAAAAGCAAAGGGCGGCCAGGGGGCTTCAGTAGTGGTCGACGGCCCCCCCGCTTTTTTGTCGGCAAAAAATCTAAAGCCCTTTATTTCAGAGAGGTTAGAGACGTCGACCACCCCCATTGTTTTCCGCCCATTTGAAGGGGGGCATAAAGGAAAAGCATATGGCTATCCGGCCAGACTCCTGCCCGAAATCTGTCAGGTTTTTTTAGATGCTCGGGAGACCGGTGCTTTAAAACCAAATCAGATGCATATAGCCCAAGTATGCGAAGTTTTGTTAAGGGGTTTCGCTGCCGTAGGAATTGTGGCCCTAGTAGACGAAGCAACCGGATATCAGGCGGATCGTGACCGCCAAGAACTTCACAAAATTCTCGAAGCCTATATCTCAAAAGAACTATTGCCCTGGACTAAACGCTTTCCTGATGTATTTTATAAACAGATGTTTAGATTGTGGGGCTGGCGGTACCCCCCGGATGCAAGAGAGGGTTCTCCCAGGGGGCCTCGATATGTAGGGAAGTTAACAAAACAACTTATCTATGAGAAACTTCCTCGCGGGGTGTTGAACGAGCTTGAACGACTCAATCCGCCCAATGAAAAATGGCAAAGGCGTTCCCGGCACCCGCAGCACCTTACTGAAGGCATTGGCAACCAGCATCTCGAAAAACAAATAGCGGTCGTAACGGCTTTAATGCGTGGGGCGTCTAATAAGGGGCAGTTTAAACGGCTGTTTGCCAGAAATTTCCCCGAAGGACACGAACAGACAGAAATGTTCAATGAAGTTGAAAGGGCGGAATGATGGAGCCATTCACGCCCCCAACGCTACCCCTAGACAACATAGATTGGGAATCACACGTTCCACTTATTGAGGCGGCCAACGTCGCACTGGGGCGTTATGACGGGATGCTGAAAGCCATTCCCAACCCCTTAGTGTTGTTGTCGCCCCTGAGGATTCAAGAAGCGGTTTTGTCATC
>JAHJDS010000464.1 GCA_018812395.1 Pseudomonadota bacterium | reverse complement strand
TCTCGATCGACCCCGAGGCCGTGGCCGAGGCCATCAACGAAAAAACCTGCGCCGTGCTCATCAACTCGCCCAATAACCCCACCGGCGCGGTCTACGACCAGCCAAATTTGCAGGAGCTGTTCGACGTGCTGGAGGCCGGGTCGAAAAAGTTGGGGCGGGCCATCTACCTTTTGTCGGACGAGCCCTACCGCCAGATAGCGTTCGACGGCGTGGCGGTCCCCTGGATCTTCCAGTATCCCCACTCGATCCTCGGCACCTCCTTTTCCAAGGACCTGAGCCTGCCGGGACAGCGCATCGGCTACGTGGCCATCAACCCCGCGGCCGACGACCACGACCGGCTGTGCGGCGCCATCACCCTGACCACCCGCATCCTGGGTTACGTCAACGCCCCGGCCCTGCTGCAGCGGGTGGTGGCCGAACACCTGGGCGAGCACGTGGACGTCGCCCGCTACCAGGACCGCCGGGACCTGCTCTGCCGGGGCCTGGCCGAGGCCGGCTACGAGTTCGTCCTGCCCCAGGGGGCCTTCTACCTGTTCCCCAAGAGCCCCATCCCCGACGACGTCAAGTTCGTCCGGGCCCTGCAGGAGGAGAACGTCCTGGTCGTCCCGGGCTCGGGGTTCCTCGGCCCGGGACACTTCCGCATCGCCTACTGCGTCCCGGAGTCGACCATCGAACGGTCCATGGACGGGTTCGCCAAGGTCCGCAAGCAGTTCGCCTAGTGGTCGGCCCCAAGCGCCTGTCCGTCGTCACCCTGGGCTGCAAGGTCAACCAGGTCGAGTCGGCCGCCTTCGAGCACGCCCTCGAGGCGGCGGGCTTTGGCGGAAAGGGGCCAAACGCCGATCCGGGCGCGGACCTGGTCATCGTCAACACCTGCACCGTGACCGCCAAGGCGGCCCGCCAGTCCCGCCAGGCCGTCCGGCGGGCGGTGGCCGCAAACCCGCGGGCCGTGGTCGTGGTCACCGGCTGCCACGCCCAGGCCGACCCGGACTCCATCGCCGCCATCGAGGGCGTGGACCTGATCGTCGGCCACGCGGCCATGGACGACCTGCCGCGCCTGGCCGCCGAGGCGGGCAAGGCCGCCAAACCCGTGCTTTACGGACTCGACCTCACGGCCCTGCCGCCCCTCACCCGGCCGCCCACCGGCCGCTTCCGCCACCGCACCCGCGGCTTCCTCAAGGTCCAGGACGGTTGCGGGCAGTGTTGCGCCTACTGCGCCGTGCCCGGGGCCCGGGGACCGAGCCGGTCCATCCCCCTGGCCGAATTCCAGGCCGGCGTCCGGGAACTGCTCCGGGCCGGGCACCGCGAGATCGTCCTGACCGGGGTTCACCTGGGGGTCTACGGCCGGGATCTTTCGTCCCCGACCACACTGGTTCAGGCCCTGGAGTCAATGGTCGATCTCGTGACGGAGCACCGGGCCCGGTTGAGGCTCAGTTCCATCGAACCGGGCGAGATCGACGGGCCGCTCATCAGCCTCCTCAGCCGGACCGAGGTGATCTGTCACCACCTCCACGTCCCCATCCAGTCCGGCGACGACCAAGTGCTCCGGGCCATGGGCCGACCCTACACCGCGCAAAAAATTCGGCGGCTCGTCCTGGACCTGACGCGAACGCTGCCTGACGTGGGCCTGGGGGCGGACTTCATGGTCGGCCTGCCCGGCGAGACCGAGGCCGCCTTTGAGCGGACCTTGGAATTGGTCCGGGACTTGCCGGTCGGTTATCTGCATGTCTTCCCCTTTTCCCGGCGCCCCGGCGTCCCGGCCGCCCGGATGCCCGGTCAGGTCCCGGGCCCAATGGCCGCCCAGCGGGCCGGCCGATTACGGGAACTGGACCGGCGCAAGAGACAAGAGTTCATGGCCCGCCACCAGGGGACCATCAGGCCGGTGTTGATCGAGGGCCACTCCCGCGGGGCGCCGGTGCGCCTGAGGGGCCGCACGGACAACTATTTGCCCGTGGTCGTGGACGCGGCCCCGGATCTGATCGGCCGGATCGTGCCCGTCCGACTCGGGATGGTTCAGGGGGACGTGATCGAGGGTCAATTGGCATGACCCCCGTCTGAGGCAATGGTCATGGAACGCCGCCCCCTGGTCAGCCAAAAACTGGTCTGGATTCTCGTCCCAATGCTGGTCGCGGCCTTCTTGCTAGGCCGGAACCTGTTCCTCCAGCGCCGCGCCTTCACCCGGGCCGAGCACCTGCGAACCCTGGTCAAGATCGAGAACATGGTCATCACCGGGCCGGACCGGTTCGACCCTAAATTGATCGACCACTACCGCCGCATCAGTCGGCGCCACGATTTTCCGGCCCCCCGGCGTCGGGCCTGGTTCCTGTATCGACTTTTCGAGTGGAGCCGCCCCCTGTTCTGGGCCGAGGCCCTCGAAAGCCTACAGGCCCGCCGGGTGAGGCGCGATCCGAAGCGGTCGGCCCTTTTCCGAGAGCTTCTGGCCCGCCGCTTCACGGTCAAGGCCCTGGGATACATCTGGCCCGGAGTGAGGGATCGAACCACGGCCTGGTCGCCGGCCGTGGACCTGGCCGCCTGGCGCCGGGCCCTCGACCAACAGCTCGCGAACATCGCCGCCCGAAGGGCCGTCGGTCGGATGAGGATCGGTCGGCCGGGGGCCTGGGACGTCGTCACGGGTATGTTCCGCGCCGTCCGGGTCCTCGGCGAGGCCGAGATCCGCCGCCGTCTGAACCAGAGCCAACGGGCGCTGAAAATCTTGCGCCGCTTGTGGAACCTCGACCGCCCCGGACCGTGACCGCACCGGGGCCGTTTCCCGGGCGGCCGGATCGACGGGATTCATCGAGATTCCATTACCGATCCAGAACGGCCACCACCTCGAGGTGGACCGTCCGGGGGAACATGTCCATTGGCCTGAGCGACCGCAAGCCGTATCCGGATTTCTCCAAGGCCACCATGTCCCGCGCCAGAAAGCGGGGGTTGCACGAGACGTAGACGATCCTGGCCGGGGCCAGACGGGCCACCTGGTCGGCCACCCGGGGCGCGCCGCGGCGGGGCGGGTCCAGGACCACGGTCTCGAATCGCCCCGGCTCGAGGTAGTCGAAGGCCTCGGCCACGTCGGCCTCCATCAGGTCGACCCCGGCCGGCCCGGCGGCCTGGGCGTTCACCCGGGCGTTGGCCACGGCCGCCGGGCTGTTCTCGACGCCCGTCACCGACCGCCCTGAGGCGGCCAGGGGGAGCGAGAAATTGCCCAGCCCGGAGAACAGGTCCAGCACCGGCCCGTCCCCCCTGACCGAGTCCAGCACCAAGTCCACCAGCCGGGGGTTGAGGTCCAGGTTGGCCTGAAAGAAGACCCCGGGGCGGGCCCGCAACTCGAGGCCGTGATGATCCAGGACCAGCACCCCGGCCGAGGCGTCGTCGGGCTTATGTCCTTGAACCTCTTCGTTGACCATGATTTCGGTCGCCGCGCCGGGCAGGGACAGCGTGGTCAGGGTTTTGGTGAGAGACTTCGGGGCCCCGGGTTTCAACCGCCACCACACCAGAATCGGTCCGCCGCGCTCCAGGCCGGCGGCCAGCTCGACCTGGTCCAGATGGCGGCCGTGGCGCAGGAAAAACGACCCGGCCAGGGTCTCCCACAAAGCGGGCAGGACCG
>JAHJDS010000587.1 GCA_018812395.1 Pseudomonadota bacterium | reverse complement strand
TCTTGACGATATTTATGTAGCCGGCGTAACACCTACAATAGCGGAATGGGAATCCACGCAGCATGTTATAAATGAAGATGATTTTACTACTTCATTTTATCAAACCACTGTATTAAAAGGCGGCGTGACATATTACTGGCGCGTAATTGCATATTACGATGATGGTTTAACCGCGGGCAGTTATGATAGCCAAGACCGAGTAATTAAAAGATCGGACGTGAGCACTTTCACAACAAAAGGCGGTGCGGTGCAAGCTGTTCCATCTTGGCCTGTCGGCGATCCAACTATTTATACGCTGCAGCCAACGCTGCATTGGTATTTACTGGAACAGCAGGCAGGAGTTACATTCCAAGTTCTGTATTCTCTAAATAATGATGTCGATGCTGGAACTGGAGCGTTGAATAATTTTGTAACTACTGTTTCGGCTGGAACAAATTTCTATTATACATTCATTTCGGATCTTGATGCAGATGAAGAATACTACTGGCAGGTAAAAACGACATACGCAGCTACAAGTACGGAAACCTACTCGGCAGTGGCTAAGTTTACAACTGATGCAATCGGAATTTATGAGGCATACCAACCCATACTTTCATATCCTATCGATGCGGTTGATGTTTATACAACAGCGCCGATGTTTTCCTGGTATTTTGAAAATGCTTACACTCATCTTTCTTTCAATCTATATTATAAAGTTGTTAGTGCCGGTACTTGGGAAGAAGAATTGGCTTTGACCGATTTATATTTCCAAACTTCCGGTCTCACTCCAGGTGCAACGTATGAATGGTACGTTAAATCTTTTGTAACTAACGCACCTGCAACTATCTCAACTCCTTCAACTACCGAGACATTCACTGTTTTAGGTGGAAGTTTAAGCAGTGCAGTTGCCACCTGGCCTCTTGATAATCCAACAGTTTATAGTAAAAATCCTTCTGTTAATTGGCTTGTGGAAGGAAGCACAACAGGATGGACTGGCTACAAAGTTAAATGGTATGAAGGCGCTTCTGCCCCCGCTGATTGGCAGGCAGTTTCTGACGTTGAAATAATTACAAATATTAATACAAAAAATTTGGAAATTCATGCTGATCTAAACTATGGATCAAAATATTACTGGGCAGTTGCACTGTATGATGGAGCAAATGATCCAATTGATGCTGCTTATTCCGAAGGTTCCTTCACCGTTGTTGGCGGCAGTACTGTTACTTTAGTACCAACATCACCGGAAGATGGAGCATTATTATTCGGCACTACTCAAACTGTGAACTGGTATGTATCCGGTCCATCAACTGGAATAAATAAATTCCAGGTTACTTATAGTTACACGAGTAATTTTAATCCAACTTATACAAGTTCAGTAGCAAGTACAACAGCGAGTAAGGAGTTAACAGGCTTAATACCTGGGAACACTTATTATTGGTATGTAGAATTCAGTTATGATAATGGTGTTCCTTGGCATGCAAATGTATCTACTACATTCTCATTCTCGATTGATGCGGGTTCGAATGCTGTACAGCCATTAGTGGCATCGCCAACAAATGGAGTAACTATTAATAAAGCCGAGCCTACATTATCATGGAGACTTCCATCTGCATCCACTTCAATCTTAAGTTACGATGTGCAGATTGCGGATAATCCGGATTTTGTGAATGCTTCCGAAATTAATGATCTCTCCAAACTTCGTGCCTCTGTCACAAATTTGAAGAACGGAGAGTATTTCTGGAGAGTACGATCAAAAGTTTCCGGTACAAGTAATGCAACAATCTATTCCAGTACCGGGCATTTCAAAGTTGACGGAATATCCGACGTTGAAGAAAATGGCGGTATTGCTAACGATTATCATGTTTTCCAGAATTATCCGAATCCGTTTAATCCATCAACAGCAATAAAATACAGACTTCCGCAAGCTGGAATTGTAAGTATTAAAATTTACGACATGCTTGGTCAGGAAGTTAAATCGCTATTCAATGCTGAACAGGAAAGTGGAACGTTCACAATTGTTTGGTTAGGTGATGATAATAAAGGAAATACCGTAACTTCGGGAACGTACCTTATTAAAGTTACAAGCGGAGATTTTACACAAGTTAAGAAGATGTTATTTTTGAAATAAATTATAAATTTTATGAATTTTTGTGTCTTAGTGACTTTGTGGCTTATCTTTCGCCACAAGACTCGAATTCACAAAGATTCACTTATGTTAAATACCAGTTTAAGGTTATTGAAATTAGTTATAATGAGGTAAGTATGAGTAAGAAAATATTATCTGTAATTTTATTATTTCTTCTGACTGTGACTATAACAGCACAACCAGCCGCAACATTGGTTTCACCGCCAAATACCATAACGGGCGTATCTGTTCTCCCTAAATTTGTTTGGACGGATGAAGGAGCAACTGAAGATCGG
>JAHJDS010000463.1 GCA_018812395.1 Pseudomonadota bacterium | reverse complement strand
GCCGACGATCAACGACCTCTTCTTCGTCCAGGTCGTGGACGGCGACGGGGTGCCGGTGCCCGGGGCCTCGGTCAAGATCACCCCCATCTGGGGCCGCCCCCAGGGCGCGACCGACCTCAAGTCGGATTACCGGGGCGTCGTGGCCGTGCCCTGGCAGCCCCAGGTCTCGGACCGGTTCGTGGGCCTCCGGACAGAGGACGTCCAGAAGTATTACCTCTCCCAGTTCGCCTATCGGGTCACGGCCGGCGGGTATTTGCCCGCCGGCGGCACGGCCACCCTGCGCGACGTGTTCAACTGGTTCGCCGAGCCCAAGCTCAAGGTCATGAACCGCACCCCGGTCAACAAGACGCGGGTCGTCATCGTCAAGCTATACGGGGCGGCCGGGTACCTGGGTCCGCTGGCCCAGGGGCGGGTGGTTTCGGCCAGGCTGATCGATTTTCTGAAGGCCTACGCCCCGCGCCTCGAGGCGTACGGCCTTTACTTCGACGTGCCGGCCTTACGCCTCCTTTACCGCGGTGGTCGGGGCGTGTTCGTCATTCGCCTGCGGCGGATACGGGACGTCCGGACGATGCGGATTCGTCTGTTCGCGGACGGGGTGTCCACGGGAGGGATGAGGCCCAACTTCGGCCTGGACGGGGAGTTCCTGGGCAACCTGCTCTTTCAGGCGGCCGATCCGCTGATCGCCCGTCTGGCCGAAATGCTCGAGAGCCCGGCCATCGGCACTTACGGTGTCCGGGTGGCCGCCCACGTTTACGATCCGGAAAAACCTTACACCGCCGCCCGCCCGGTCTCGCTGGGCTTTTTCATCACCGCCGCCGATCTGGCCCGCCGCCGCCGCGTGGGCGGGGACAAGGCGGGGTTGATCAAACTGTACCGCTACTACTGGGACGGCTGGCCGATCATGAACTCGCGGGTGGCCGTGCCCGGGGCGGATCCGGTGGTCAAACACCCGTGGTGGGGCCGCGGGCCGGAGCCGACTCCCAAAAAGAAGAAGACCGGCGCCCCGATCCACGGTCAGGACCTGGGTGACGGCCGCCCCAAGCCCGGCCCGGGGGGACGGCCCTAGGAGCCTGTCGGAGAAATGCTCCGACAGACTCCTGGCGAGGCCGGGAGGCCGCGTCCGCGCCCGAAACTATCCCTTGACGGCCGGGGATCCCCGAAGATTACGCCAGGACTGACGGCCGGACAACGCACCGGGGCCGGCGTTACCGCCCGCCGGTAACGCCGGCCCTTGGAGGAGGACATATGAATCCCCTGGAAGAGGCCCATCGCCTGTTTGATCTCGAGCAGCCGCATCTGGAACGCTTCGCCGCCGAGGATCCCACCTTTTCCCGGCTGGTGAAGAGGTCCATCCGCATCCATCAGGAGATCGAACGTCGTTTGGGCGAGGAATACTCGGCGGCCATCGCCGAGGTCTACCAGAATTCCCTCGAGGTCATGGCCGAGATGATGTTCAAGATGGGCTACGTCTTCGCCAAGAGCTATCCGGTGGACGAGGTGTTGTCTGCCGGGTAAGCGGCCGGGCTCCGGCCGGGCTCACCGAGCCCGGCGGGGTGACCTCTTTTTTATCTGGAACGGACCGTCCTTGGCCTGCAGATCCTTCTGTTGGAATTGCCGCCACGGCCGGTCGTCACCCTCGAAGGCGATCCTGACCAGTGGTTCCCGCCCTTCCCGGGCCTCCTCGGCGATGACCACGCCCGGGCCGAAGGTTTCATGGGCCATTTTGGTGTCGATCAAAGATCCAGCCATTTCGTCTCCTTTTAAGGGCGGCCGCCGGGCCGCGCCGCTTGACCTGATTCAAATCGTATTAGTATAAATCAAGGCCTGCCTGAAGGCAACACCAGTCCCCCCCATGCCGGGTCCGAGGGAGGTTTTTTTTGCCAGTCGGGTCGGCGGGTGTTATCTTTAATAGACAACCTCCCCGAAATCCCTCCCCAGGGAAGCGAGGGCCATCGTGAAAATAGTGTTCGTCTCCCCCGAAGTGGCGCCCTTTTCCAAGGTCGGCGGACTGGCCGACGTGGCCCGGTTTCTCCCCGCGGCGCTGGCCGCCCGCGGCCATGACGTCCAGGTCGTCACCCCCTATTACCTCAATCCCGGGACCGAGGCCTTGAGCGTCACCCGCCTGCCGGAAACCTTCGAGGTGCCGGTGTCCTGGAAGCGGCACCAGACCGAGATCCTGAGCGCCGAAAACGAGAACGGCGTCCGGACCCTCCTGATCAACTGCGCCGAGCTATTCGCCCGGGAGGGCGTCTACGGCAACGCCTTCGGCGACTACGAGGACAACGCCGAGCGGTTCATCTACTTCAGCCGGGCGGTGGTCGAGTTGTGCCTGGCCCTGGAACTGTCCCCCGAGGTGATTCACGTCCACGACTGGCCCTGCGGCCTGATCCCGGTCTATCTCAAGACTCTCTATCAGGACCTGGCCCCGCTCCGGGACACGGTCAGCGTGTTCACCGTGCACAACATGGCCAGCCAGGGGCTGTTCTGGCACTTCGACATGCCCTTGACCGGCCTGGGCTGGGACCTGTTTCACTCCGAGGCCCTGGAGTTTTTCGGCAAGATCAACCTGCTCAAGGCCGGCCTGGTCTTCGCCGACAAGGTGACCACCGTCTCCCCGACCTACGCCCAGGAAATCCTGACCCCCGAGCTGGGGTACGGCCTCGAGGGCGTCATCAAGAACCGCCAGGCCGACCTGTCGGCCGTGCTCAACGGCGTCGATTACCACATCTGGGACCCGGGCGGGGACTCGCACCTGTCCTGCGCCTACTCGGCGGCTAATTTGTCGGGCAAGGAGCAATGCCGGGAGCAACTGGCCCGAACCTTCAAGCTCGATCGCCAGGCCGGGCCGATGACCGTGGCCTTCATCACCCGCCTGGTCGAGCGCAAAGGGCTCGACATCCTCCAGGAGGCCGTGGACGATCTGCTGGCCTTGCCCGTCAACCTGGTGGTCATGGGACACGGCCCGGACAAGTACCAGGCCTGGCTGTTCGAGGAGGCCCGGCGGCACTCGGGTCGGCTGGGGGTGCAGATCCCTTACCAGGAGTCGCTGGCCCACCAGATCATCGCCGGATCGGACGTGTTGCTCATGCCGTCGCGTTTTGAGCCGTGCGGCCTGGAACAACTCTACGCCCTGCGCTACGGCACCGTGCCCATCGTCCGCGATACGGGCGGGCTCAAGGACACGGTCACCGACGTGGACGCCGACCCGGAGCGGGGCACCGGCTTTTTGTTCAGCGACTATTCCGCCCCGGCGCTGGCCCGGGCCCTGAACCGGGCCTGGCAATTGTTCCAGAACCGGTCGCGGTGGGAACAGGTGATGAAAAACGGCATGGCCCGGAACTATTCCTGGGACGTCGCGGCCGAAAAGTACGAGCAGGTGTATCTGTCGGCCCGGGACGCGCGGGCCGGACGGTAGCCGACGGAGCGGTCGATGGCCCCAGGGATGGACACGGTCGACTTTCTGAGCCGCATCATCGAGATCTCGAATTCCTCGGTCGAGATCGAGGAGCGGCTGGCGACCATGATCGACCTCATCCAGCGCGAGGTCGGCACCCGGCGGACCATCCTGTTCACCACCGGCGAGGGGCCGGAGCACTACCGGCTCCGCCACGTCCGACCCCGCCTGGTCCCGGCGGACGGCGGGCCGGATCGGTTCGCCGACCAGCCTCTCCTGAGGCGCGTGACCCGCGGCCGGCAACCGGTGGTCCTCGTCGGCCGGAGCCAACTCCAGGAGCACGGTCTGGACGACGGGGCGTTGTGGAGCCAGGCCCGGACCGCGGCCGCCTTCCCGGTGATGGATGATTCGACGCTCTACGGTGTCCTGGTCCTCCTCTTCGAGCGTGCCCGGCAGCCGGCGGCCGCCAAGATTCGCAACATGCAGGTCGTCTGCCGGGAGTTGGCCGGGGCCATCCGCAACTACCGCCTCTATCGGGAGGCCAAGAAGAGGATCTCCGAACTCTCCGTCCTGTTCGAACTGGGACGGGCCGCCGCCCGGACCATCGACCTCGACGATCTGTCGGACACCGTCGTCCGGACGTGCGCCCGGGTGCTCAACGCCCGGGCGGCCATGCTGACCATCTTCGAGCGGGACACGCGGCAGATCATCCAGCACTCGGCCTACGGCCCGGTGCCCCCGCCCTGCCAGGAGATCCTGGCCGAGAGCGTCCCCGCCCAGATCCTGCCTTGCCTGTCCGACGATCCCTTTCGGGTCCCCGACGCGACCTGTGCGCACCTGGCCTCCAACGACGCCCAAACGGACGCCCTGTCGGTGAGCACCGGGTTTCAGGGGCCCTATCGGGGCAACTTGTGCGTCTTTGACAAAAGATCGCTCGGCCAGGAGGCCGGGACCGGGTTCACCGCCGAGGACCGGGGCCTCTTGACGACCATGGCCTCGATGATCTCGTCGGCCGTCGAGAACGCCATTTCCTTCCACAAGCTCGAACACCTGGCCGCCACCAACGAGGATATGGTCCGGGCCCTGGCCTCGCTGTACGAGACCTCGAGCGTGGTCATGACCTCCATGGACCTGGACAAGACTAGCCGCATCATCCTCGAGGAGACGGTGCTGCCCCACGGCCTGGGGATGGACCGGGCGGTGATCATGCTGGTGGACGACTCGAAACAGACCCTGGATGCCGTGGCCGGGGCGGTCCGGCCCGTCGAGCCCAAGCGCGGGCCGCTGTCCCTCCTGCTCCGGGAGGCGGCCGAACGCGGCCCGGAGGTCCCCGAACTGGTCCGGGAGCTGGTGGAACGGCTGCACGTCCCGTTGGATCGGATCGAGACCCTCCTGGTCAGGACCGTCAACGAGGGGCGGCCCTTCCGCTATCAGGACGTGCCCGACGACCCGCGCATCAAACGCTGGTTGGATGACAAATTAATCAGCCCGGCCTTCGCCACGGTGCCCATGTTCGCCGAGGGCAAGGTCATCGGGATCCTGGCCGTGGACAATATCACCGACCACCGGCCGATCACCCAGCGGGACCTGCACCTGTTGTCCATGCTGGCCAATATGGCCGGCATGGCCGTTGAAAAGGCGAGACTCTACAACTCCATCCAGAAGGCCAACCGGGAGCTGACCTCCATCCGGGAGCGGATGGTCGAGGCCGAGACCATGGCCGCCCTGGGCGAAATGGCCGCCGGCCTGGCCCACGAGATCAGAAACCCCCTGGTGTCCATTGGCGGTTT
>JAHJDS010000045.1 GCA_018812395.1 Pseudomonadota bacterium | reverse complement strand
AGAAGATCCAGGTCATCAAGGTCGTCCGGGCCATCACCGGCCTGGGGCTCAAGGAGGCCAAGGCCCTGGTGGACGAGTCCCCCAAGGCCGTCAAGGAGGCCGTCAGCCGCGAGGAGGCCGACGACCTGGTGGCCCAGCTCGAGGAGGCCGGCGCCTCCGTCGAGGTCAAGTAACCGCCGACGCGCCGTCGCCGCGGGGGCGAACCGCGCCGGTTCGCCCCCGCCCTCAAGCCCATAATCCTAGGGAGACAACAACTTGGGCAACGCCGTCACCAACGCTTTTCGTCCCCGGAAAAACTTCGGCAAGATCGAAAAGATTCTGGACATCCCCAACCTCATCGACATGCAGAAGGAGTCCTACAACCGCTTTCTGCAACGGGATGTCCCGCCCGAGGAGCGCCAGGACGTCGGGCTGCAGAACGTCTTCCGGTCCGTCTTCCCCATCACCGACTTTTCCGGCACCTCGAGCCTCGAATTCGTCAGCTACGCCTTCGGCGAGGTCAAGTACGACCAGGAGGAGTGCCTGGCCCGGGGCATGACCTGCGAGGCGCCGATAAAGATCACCGTCCGGCTGGTGGTCTATGACGTCAACAAGGAGACCGGGGCTCATTCCATCCGGGACATCAAGGAGCAGGAGATCTACTTCGGCACCCTGCCGCTGATGACCGAGAAGGGGACCTTCATCATCAACGGCACCGAGCGGGTGGTCGTGTCCCAGCTCCACCGTTCCCCCGGCATCTTCTTCGACCTGGACAAGAGCCGCACCAGCGCCTCCGGCCGGCTGGCGTACACCGCCCGGATCATCCCCCTGCGCGGCTCGTGGATCGATTTCGAGTTCGACCCCAAGGAACACCTCCACGTCCGCATCGACCGCCGCCGCAAGTTCCCGGTGACCATCCTCCTCAAGGCCATCGGCTACACCGAGCCGCAGATCCTGGAGATGTTTTTCCGGGTCGAGCGCTTTTACCTCAAGGGCCGGACCCAGGTCGCCCGGGAGGTCAACGCCGATTTCCTGCGCGGCAAGGAGGCGTCGGTCCGCATCGCCGGCGCGGGGGGCGAGACCATCGTCAAGGCCGGCCGCAAGATCACCAAGAAGGCGCTGCGGACCATGCAGGAGCAGGGCATCACCCAGATCGGGGCCAAGGACGATGACCTCCTGGGCTGCATCAGCGCCCGGGACCAGGTCGACAAGGACGGCCAGGTCCTGCTCAAGGCCAACGAGGAAATCACGGCCGAGGTCCTGGAGAAGCTCCGCGAGGCCAAGGTCCGCGAGGTGGACGTCCTCCACATCGAGGGGCCCCACGTCACCCCGTCCATGGCCCTGACGCTCAGGCTGGACAAGATCCAGAACCAGGAGGAGGCCATCCTGGACATCTACCGCAAGCTCCGGCCGTCCAATCCGCCGACCATGGAGGTGGCCCGCTCGTTCTTCAACAACCTCTTCTTCAACCCCGAGCACTACGATCTGTCCAAGGTCGGCCGGCTGAAGCTGAACCTGCGCCTGGGGATGGACTTCGAGTTGGACCACCGGACCCTGACCCCCGAAGACATCTTGGCCGCGGTCCGGCACCTGATCGGCCTCATGGACTCCGAGGGGCCGGTGGACGACATCGACCACCTGGGCAACCGTCGGGTGCGGGCCGTGGGCGAACTCCTGGAGAACCAGTACCGCATCGGCCTGGTCCGGGTCGAGCGGGCGATCAAGGAGCGGATGAGCCTCCAGGAGACCGAGGCGCTGATGCCCCACGACCTGGTCAACTCCAAGCCGGTCAGCGCGGTGGTCAAGGAGTTCTTCGGGACGTCCCAGCTCAGCCAGTTCATGGATCAGACCAATCCGTTGTCCGAGGTGACCCACAAGCGGCGCCTGAGCGCCCTGGGGCCCGGCGGGCTGACCCGGGAGCGGGCCGGCTTCGAGGTTCGCGACGTCCACCCGACCCACTACGGCCGCATCTGTCCCATCGAGACCCCCGAGGGACCCAACATCGGCCTGATCGTCAGTTTGTCGACCTACGCCCGGGTCAACGAGTTCGGCTTCATCGAGACGCCCTACCGGACGGCCCGGGACGGCCGGGTCCAGCGGGACATCCACTACCTGACCGCCCTGGACGAGAAGGACTTCGCCATCGCCCAGGCCAACGCCCCCCTCGACGACAAGGGTAACTTCGTCCGCGAGGTGGTCAACGCCCGTTGCGAGGGCGAGTTCGTCCAGGTGGCGCCCGGCGAGGTGACCTACATGGACGTCTCGCCCAACCAGCTGGTCTCGGTGGCCGCCTCCCTGATTCCCTTCCTGGAGAACGACGACGCCAACCGGGCCCTGATGGGCTCCAACATGCAGCGCCAGGCGGTGCCGCTGCTCTCCTCCCAGGCCCCGCTGGTGGGCACGGGCATGGAGGCGGTCGTCGCCGAGGACTCGGGGGTGACGGTCAGGTCCCGGGGCGACGGCCAGGTGGTCAGCGTCGACGCCGACCGGATCGTCATCCGCTACGACCCCGCGGACGACACCTCGGTGGGCGGCGTCGAGATCCACAAGCTGACCAAGTACCAGCGCTCCAACCAGAACACCTGCTTCAACCAGAAACCCATCGTCCGACGCGGCGGGCGGGTGGGCCGCGGCCAGGTCATCGCCGACGGGCCGGCCACCTCCCTGGGCGAGCTGGCCCTGGGCCGCAACGTGATGGTCGCCTTCATGAGCTGGGGCGGCTACAACTTCGAGGACTCGATCCTGGTTTCGGAGCGGGTGGTCAAGGAAGACATCTACACCTCGGTCCACATCGAGGAGTTCGAGACCGTGGCCCGGGACACCAAGCTGGGCAAGGAGGAGATCACCCGGGACATCCCCAACCTGGGCGATGAGTCCCTGGTGGACCTCGACGAGGCGGGCATCGTCCGGATCGGGGCCTACGTCGGGCCCGGCCACATCCTGGTGGGCAAGATCACGCCCAAGGGCGAGACCCAGCTGAGCCCCGAGGAAAAACTGCTGCGGGCCATCTTCGGCGAGAAGGCCGGCGACGTCAAGGACACCAGTCTGCGGGTGCCGCCCGGCGTCGAGGGCATCGTCATCGACGCCCGGGTCTTCTCCCGCCGCGGCATCGACAAGGACGAGCGGGCCAAGGCCATCGAGGACGACGAGATCGGCCGCCTGCTCAAGGACCAGAACGACGAGATCACCATCATCCGCCAGAACGCCTTTGACCGGCTGGTGGACCTGCTCGAGGGCAAGAGCCTGGCCGCGCCGTTCCGCGACGATTCCGGCCGGGCGGTGATCAACAAGAACACCAAGCTTTCCCTGGACGTCCTGAAGAAGATTCCCATCCGGCGGATGAACGAGGTGGTCGTGGCCAAGGCCGACGACGAGCTGATGACCGCCGTCGAGCAGGTGGTGGACGCCTACGTCTCCCATGTGGACCTGATCAAGGAGAGCTTCGAGGCCAAGATCGGCCGCCTGAAACGGGGCGACGAGCTGGCGCCGGGCGTGATCAAGATGGTCAAGGTCTACGTGGCGATGAAGCGCAAGCTCAGCGTCGGCGACAAGATGGCCGGCCGTCACGGCAACAAGGGCGTGGTCAGTCGGGTCCTGCCCATCGAGGACATGCCCTACTTCGAGGACGGCACGCCGGTGGACGTGGTCCTCAACCCCCTGGGCGTCCCTTCCCGGATGAACGTCGGGCAGGTCCTGGAGACGCATCTGGGTTGGGCGGCCTACGGCCTGGGTCACAAGATCGGCCAGCTCCTGGAGAAGGCCGGCGAGGCGGCCAAGGTCCGGCAGACCCTGTCGCGGATCTACGGCAAGCGGGACTACGCCGCCCACTTCAAGGACCTGTCCGACGAGGCGGTCCGGGACGCGGCCGAGGCCCTGGCCGCCGAGGGCGTGCCCATGGCCACGCCGGTCTTCGACGGCGCCTCGGAGGAGGAGATCCGGGATCTGCTGGCCGAGGCCGGCCTGCCCGAGGTCGGACAGGCCCGGCTGTTCGACGGCCGGACCGGGATTCCATTCGACCAGCCGGTGACCGTGGGGATGATGTACATCCTCAAGCTCCACCACCTGGTCGACGACAAGCTCCACGCCCGGTCCATCGGCCCCTACTCGCTGGTCACCCAGCAGCCCCTGGGCGGCAAGGCCCAGTTCGGCGGCCAGCGGCTGGGGGAGATGGAGGTCTGGGCCATGGAGGCCTACGGCGCGGCCTACGCGCTGCAGGAGTTTCTGACGGTCAAGTCGGATGATGTGCAGGGTCGAACTCGGATGTACGAGTCGATCGTCAAGGGCGAATACGCGTTGGATCCCGGGCTACCCGAGAGCTTCAACGTGCTCATCAAGGAGCTCCAGTCGTTGTGTCTGAACGTGGAGCTGGTCGAGACGAGCGGCGTCGACGTCGCGGCTGAGGAGTAGGGAGGTCGAAATGCGTGACATTTTCAGCTTTTTCGAGAAGCCCAAAGACCCGCTGTCGTTCAACGCGATTCGTATCTCCCTGGCCAGCCCCGAGAAGATCCGGGAGTGGTCCCACGGT
>JAHJDS010000462.1 GCA_018812395.1 Pseudomonadota bacterium | reverse complement strand
TCATAACGTAGCTATTACTGATGATGATGGCATTGCACCGCCAGATCGTCATACTGTAGATTTTTATCAAATAGTTTTCTATATTGAAGGTTCAACTGGGGACTTAAAACAAGCCGGGACTTATGTTCTTGACCCAACTGGTTTTAGCTTAAGGCCTGGGTCACCACCTGGCAGTTGGCCTGGGTCACCACCGTTTATGACCCCATAAATAATATTGTCACTAGAGATATTACAATAGCCAGTTGAATACCTAAACCAATAGGCAATGAAACTCGGAATCTTGCTAAAATAAAATGAAAGCTATAGTGAAAAGAATGATATTTTTTTAGTCGAGGATGTTTGGTTAGAAAATAAATTCCATCTAGAAAATCAGGCAGAAGGCCGCCGGCTATTCCGGCTAAAATTGGCAAAGATAAAGCAATTACATTTTGCCAATATAGAAATAAAATTAAAATAGTCATTATTGAAGTGTCAATCAAAGTTAATTTTTTGAGAAATGACACTTCTTTTTGAGTAAAGTTAAATTCGCCGCTGATTAATGCGTTGTCACCGTGAGGAATGATATCAAGCATAAAATGAGAAATTAATCCGCCAAAAAGACCGAGCCAAATGTTACCAGTATATTGGCCAACGAGAATTCCAGCAGTAGCGTGAACTGTTAAAAACATAATTCAGGATTTAATAATAGCCGTTAGTTACGGCTTTTCTTTATTTTAACAAATTTTTTTCAGTTGAACAATAAAAAAAGACTCTGGTCTTGGATTGTTCAAGCAGAGTCTAGATGGCGATGCCTAACTTGGTGAGAATGAAGGGACCAATTATGCAAGCCCCAAAGAACAGACCTGCCAAGATTAATGCGGCCAGAGTGGAGCCACAACCAGGTTTTTTTTTACACTTTTCTTCCATGGTATTTCCTCCAGTTGGGAACTGAAGACAGGTTAGCATATTTTCTTATTTTGTCAAATTTAGAATAAAACAAAACCCCCCTTACGATAGGGGGATTTATTTTGGCGATTAGTAGTTATATGGTAGCGAGGGTGGGATTCGAACCCACGACCTGAGGGTTATGATTCCTCCGCTCTAACCAACTGAGCTACCTCGCCTGATTGTCCTAGCACCAGGCCAGGACTCGAATTTATTTAAAGAAGTTTATATTTGGTTGCGGGGGTGGGAATTGCACCCACGACCTCCAGGTTATGGGCCTGGCGAGCTGCTACTGCTCTACCCCGCGACGGTAATTAACAATTAACAGTTAACTTTTGACAGTTAACCTAGTTAACTTGATTATTTTATATGATTAGCCAATATTTGTCAATGTTAGTTAGCTTGTTAGTAGCTAATTGTTAACTGCTAATTTGGCTTTGCCAGACGAAGCTCTGAGCGAAGCGAAGAGCGTAGTCTGGTGCCCGAGGTGGGAGTCGCCCAGGGATAAACCCTGGGCGCCCGGGTGAATACCCGGGCGAACCCACACCACCTTTCAAGTAAAAAACTATCTTAAGCCAAATGTATTGTTTGGTGCCCGAGGTGGGAGTCGAACCCACACGCCTTGCGGCACACGATTTTGAGTCGTGCGTGTATACCAGTTTCACCACTCGGGCATAGATAACAAATTTTAGAATAACAAAGAATGAGTTAATTGTCAAAGTGTTACTTTTCTATTATACTTAAGACATGGGAAGAGTTATTGCAATTGTTAATCAAAAGGGGGGAGTTGGTAAAACAACAACCGCAGTTAATTTAGGGGCTTACTTGGCCTGGCTAGGTAAGTTTGTTTTATTGGTTGATATTGACCCCCAAGCTAATGCCACTTCAGGACTAGGCATTGATCAAACTAAATTAACCAATGGTGTTTATAATACTTTAATCGAACCTATTACGTTTCGCGAGATTATTAAAGGCACTGGCCACCAAGGTTATAAGGTTGCACCAGCTACGCCTGATTTAGCCGGAGCCAGAGTAGAATTAGTGAATTTAGATAATAGGGAATATAAACTTCAACAAGCATTACTAGAAGTAAAAAATGATTACGATTATATTATTGTTGATTGTCCACCCTCTCTCGATTTATTAACCCTAAATGGTTTAGTCGCCTCAGATGAAGTGCTAATCCCGGTTCAGGCGGAATATTTAGCATTAGAGGGTTTAGGTCAACTGCTTAATACAATTAACTTGATTAAAGAGAATTTGAAGCCTGAACTGAATGTTCTCGGAGCACTAGTGACGATGTATGATAAACGTAATCGACTTGCTCGACAGGTTTTAAATGAGCTACGACAGCATTTTCCACATCGAGTTTTTTCTACCATAGTGCCTCGCAATGTTCGTTTAACTGAGGCACCAAGCTTTGGTCAAACAATTTTATCTTATGATGCGAAATCAGTCGGCGGGAAGGCTTACGAAAGTTTAGCCCGAGAGGTAATTGAACAAGAGAATTATGTTTATTAAAATTTTTAATTTATGACAAAAACTACTGGTTTAGGTAAGGGATTAAGTTCTGTCGAGGTGAAGACGCTGCCGATCTTGTTGATCAGGGCCCCTTTGGCCCACAGGCCGCCGGTCTGGTCCAGGAGTTGGCGCATCTGGGCGCACATCATGCCGAAGCGGGTGGGCGTGCCGAAGATGACGGCGTCGGCCTGGGGCAGGTTTTCGGCCGCGATGATCGGCACGTCGGCGAATTTCCGGCGGACCTCCCAGGCACCCGAGGCCTTGAGCGCTTCGTCGGGGACCAATTCGGGGACCTGCCACAGGCTGACCTCGGTCCCGGCCACGGCCGCCGCGCCTTGGGCCACGGCCTCGGCCATTTGATGGACATGTCCGTACATGGAGTAGAAGACAATAGACACGCGGGCCATGGGCGTCCTCCTGGTTAGGGGCACCTCGGCGGGGCGACTGGTGGCGGTGTCTGGCGGACACCGCTTTCACTGAAAAATATAGGTGAGGTTGGTGGCGGTTGCAAGGGGGCGGCCAAATATACAAAAGTGTAAATCGACACCGGAGGCTTAATGAAAGAATCTACAAAAATGAACAACGGCCGGCCAAAAAAAGGCCCCGACCAGCTTAATTGACAGAAATAACAAATAAAAAAAGTACGGCACCAATCTTGCCCAACTCTTCCCCAACAACCGTCAACCGACCGCGCGATCGGTTCGATTCAAGGACCACCACCGGGCCGGACATACGACGACCGCCTGGTCTTAAAATCGGGCCAAACCTGTTCGTCACCCGGATGGTTGTCGTCTTCGGCGGCCCAGAACCAAGACCAGGCCCCGATGGGCATTCGGGGGACTTCGGACGTTTGACCCAGGAGGAGTATAAATGGCCAACAACGCCTTTCTGATGATTTCCGCGGCCCTGGTGATGCTCATGACGCCCGGGCTGGCCATGTTCTACGGCGGGCTGACCCGCCAGAAAAACGTCTTGGGCACGATGATGCACAGCTTCATCCTGCTCGGGATCGTCAGCGTGGTCTGGGTTTTGTGGGGCTTTTCCATCGCCTTTGGCCCGGACGTGGGCGGTCTGTTCGGCTCGCTCAAGTATTTCGCCCTCAGCGGAGTCGGGTTTGACAAAGGCGTCCTGGTGGCCGACGCGGCCAAGCAGACCGGGACCTAGGCCTGACGTTCATGACCTTCCAGGGCATGTTCGCCGTCATCACCGTGGCCCTGATCACCGGCGCCTTTGCCGAGCGGATCAAGTTCTCGGCCTTTGTTGTGTTTTCGGTGCTGTGGGCCACGTTCGTCTACGCGCCGCTGTGTCACTGGGTCTGGGGACCGGGCGGCTGGATGGGTAAGATGGGGGCCCTGGACTTCGCCGGCGGCACGGTGGTCCACATCAGCTCGGCCACGGCCGCCCTGGCCTGCGTTTTGGTCCTGGGCAAGCGCCGCGGCTTCGGGACCGAGGCCTTCATCCCCCACAACCTGCCCCTGACCATCCTCGGGGCCGGGCTGCTCTGGTTCGGCTGGTTCGGATTCAACGCCGGCAGCGCCCTGGAGGCAGGCGCCGTGGCCTCCAGCGCCTTGGTGGTGACCAACGTCGCCGCGGCCATGGGCAGCGTGACCTGGGCCCTGGTCGAATGGCTCCACCGCGGTAAGCCGACCACCCTCGGCGCCGCCTCGGGGGCGGTGGCCGGCCTGGTGGCCATCACCCCGGCCAGCGGTTTCGTGGCCACCATCCCCGCCCTGATCATCGGCGTCGGCGCCGGAGGGTTCTGCTACCTGGGCTGCGCCTGGAAGATGAAGCTCGGCTACGACGACGCCCTGGACGTGGTCGGCATCCACGGCGTGGGCGGCACCTGGGGCGCCCTGGCCACCGGGATCTTCGCCGGCTGGACCGGCGTGGTCCAGCCAGGGGGCCTCGGGCTCCTGGCCGGCAAGCCGGTCCAGCTCTGGATCCAGTTCGTCAGCGTCATGGCCACCATCGCCTTTGTCTTCATCGCCACCCTGATTATCCTGTTGGTGGTCAAGGCCCTGATCGGGCTGCGCGTCAGCGAGGAAGACGAGGTCCAGGGGCTGGACCTGAGCCAGCACGGCGAATCGGGTTACGCCCTGTAATCAATGAAACCCCCGCCCCGCCGGGCTTCCCGCGGGGAGGGCGACCAATGAATCGGGGGGCGGTTAATCCTCCTTTTCCACCCCTCGGGCGGTTCCCTGACCAGGGGAGCCCCGGTCGCCGCGTCGTCCCTCGGCCGTGACACCACCCCCCGGTGCCGGCCGAGGGCGACCGGCGGCCTTCTTCGTGGTGGGCCGGCCGCATCTATGATATATTAATCAGGTAGATTATTCCGATTACCATCGAGGTGGAAATATGTTTCTGGAGTACGTCAAGGTCCTGGCCGACAACGCCAGCGAGGTTTTTTCCAAGATGTCCGATATGGTCGCCATGAGGGCCAACTTCACTCAGGACTCCAAGGAGTCGGATACGTTTCCGCTGGCCATAGTGATTGAGTACCGACACCGAGAGGAGCCGCTTCAAGGCCACATCATCCTGGGATTCGCTCAAGAGGAAATGGCCTTGGCCCTGGCCAACGCCGTCGGCAAGAAACTGGGCCTGGCGCCCCTGGAACAATTGGACGAGGTGGCCCTCGACATTCTGGGCGAGTTCCTCAACACCGTGGTCGGCCGGACCATATCGTCCTGGGACGGCTTGGGCCTGCCGGTGACATTCGACCCGCCGTCGTCCCTACAACAGACCACCGTCCAGACGCCGGAGGGCTTTAAGACCGAGAGCTATGCCGTCACCTTGAACATGCCCCTTACGAAATTCGTCTTTCGGGTTGACTTTTCATACTCGGCCGTTCCGGAGCAGACCTGGGGCCGGGTCCTGGTGGTGGACGATTCCAAGATGATCTGTCACGTGGTGTCCGACGCCCTCAGGGTCGTCGGTCTGGAGGTCGGCGTGGCCCACAACGGCCGCGACGCGGTGAAGAAATTCGTGGAGTTCCGACCGCAGGTGACGATCATGGACTTGGTCATGCCGGAAATGGGCGGCTTTGACGCCATGATGGAAATTCGGGGATTGGACCCGACGGCCAAGTTCATCGTCATGACTTCGTCGAGCCGGCGTGATGAAATCATGGCGGCCAAGACCCTGGGCGTGGCCGAATATTTGGTGAAACCGGTTGAAGATGAGCGGCTGGCGGCGACGGTCAAAAAGGTCCTGGCCCAAGCGACCGATTGACCCCGGCGCCTCAATTCCCGCACCGGCGGACAGCCCCTTCGCCTGACGTGGATTGGGTATGAACGACAATAGTGACCGGTCAAGGCCGGCGTCGGACCGGGTGGCTAAGCCGCCCCGACCGAGCGCCGTCCAGACCAAGCCGGTGGAGGCGGCACCGAGCCGTAACTCCGGACCGGCAATCGATCTCAAGGAGGCCTATCTCGGCCTGGCCGCCAAACTCGAGGTAGACCTGTCCGACAACTACCTCCGTCTGGTGACCGACCTCAAGACCGACATCCAGCGCTGCCAGGACCCCACGGAGTTGCTGGCGATTCATCCCCGACTGGAAGCCGTACTTCAGCAATACACGGAACAGGTCAACCGAGAGAGGCGGTCGCAAGTCGCTTTCGTGGCCGAGGTCGCCCACAAGCTCAAGGAGCTCGAAGGCCGCCTGGCGGCCTCCTTGGACCGGTTTCAGGACGGGGTGCAGATCAAGGCCGGTCTCGATGACAACCTGGACCAGAATCTGGCGTCGCTCCAGGAGGCCCTCCACGACGCCCGTCGGCTGGAAGATATCAAGCAGACGGTGTTGGACCGGCTCACCACGTTGCAGGAGGCGCTCGATCAACGGCGCCAATTCGATCAATCCCTGGAGGGACAAGTCCAAAACGAAATCACTCGGTTCCGGGACCGACTCCACGGACTACAGGAAGAACTGAGCCGGGTCGAGGCCGAGAAAAAGTCTCTGGCCCACAAGCTCCAATTCGATCCCTTGACCGGGGCATACACCCGGTCCACATTCGAAGACCGCCTGGGCCAAGAGCTGGATCGGTTCCGCCGCTACCAGCACCCCTTCTCCGTGATCATGTTTGACGTGGATCACTTCAAGAGGGTCAACGACACTTACGGCCATCCCATCGGCGACCGCTGCCTGCGCGAGATCATCGAGCGGGTCAAGCCCCTGCTGCGTCGCACCGACTTGGTGGCCCGTTATGGCGGAGAGGAATTCATCGTCATCTTGCCGGAAACCGAAAAACAGCAGGGCGCGGTGGCCGCGGAGAAGCTGCGCTCGACTATAGAGGCCACCGAGTTCCTGGTCCAGGGTCAGCGGTTTCCGGTCACCATTTCGCTCGGTGTGGCCGAGGCCGGTCCGCTGGACTTTGGACCAGAAGATTTAGTCCGGCGGGCTGACAAGGCCCTTTACCAGGCCAAGGAAGCCGGACGCAACCGGGTAGCCGTCCTCTAAGGCCGTCCCGTTCGCTACGATTTAGATGTTATACCATATACTTATGAGTTTTTAGGGACGGTATGGAAAGGCTGCCTGGACCCATCGGACCCGACCCGGCCCCTGATCGCCGGCCGAGGTCGACCGGCGGCTTTTTTTTGGGGAAGATCAAGGGAATTGTAAGGTTTGGTGGCGGTGTGGCGGTGATAACTGAATGAATTAAGAATATTTATTGACGACCCGGGCCTTGAGCTGAAGGGTGGCGGCTGATCGGATTTTTTTTGGTGAGCGAGCATTTTTTGACTTGACATCCCGGGGAAAATAAGTATAGTAATACTAAAATGACAGTTAAGGCCAAAAACGGTCCCCAACCGGACCAGAACAAACCGGCCGTCCGCCCCGACCGGGGCGGGGGCGGGGAGCAGGATCGATGAGCAGCTTTGTCCACGTCTCGGAAGCGGCCTCGCTGGCCCTGCACTCGACGGTGCTCATGGCCGAGGAGGCGGATGAGATTCTGACCACCAAGGAAATGGCCCGGTGCCTGGGGGCGTCCGAGGCCCATTTGAGCAAGGTCTTGCAGCGCCTGACCCGGGCCGGCCTGGTGGAATCGGTCCGGGGCCCTCGGGGCGGTTTTCGTCTGGCCCGCGGCGCGGCCCAGATCACCCTGCTGGAGGTCTGGGAGGCCATCGAGGGCCGCCTGGAAACGAGTCACTGTCTGTTCGGCCGACCGACCGCCACTTGCACCCGGGCCGGGTGCATCATGGGCGGGGTCATGTCCCAGGTGGACCGCATGGTCCGCGAGTATCTGGTGGGCACGCCCCTGTCGGCCCTGACCGATTTACCGGAAGGAGAGACAAAATGCCGGTCCGCAATATAATCAAGATCGACGAGGAGCGGTGCGACGGCTGCGGCCAGTGCATCCTGGACTGCGCCGAGGGCGCGCTGGAGATCGTTGACGGCAAGGCCCGCTTGGTGGGCGAACTCTACTGTGACGGGCTGGGGGCCTGTCTGTCGGGTTGCCCCACCGGGGCCCTGACCGTCGAGCAACGAGAGGCCGATGAGTTTGACGAGGCGGCCGTGGAGGAGCGCCTCGAGGGGTTGAAGGCCCCGTCGGCCAAGGCCGCCCCGGCCCCGGAGCCGCCGCCCCTGGCCTGCGGCTGTCCGTCCACGGCGGCCGTGACCCTGACGCCCCTGGCCCCCGAGGCCCCCACCGGACCGGTGTCGGCGGCCTCGACCCTGGGCCATTTCCCGATCAAGCTGGGCCTGCTGGGACCGGGCGCGCCTTTTCTCCGGAACGCCGACCTGCTGCTCCTGGCCGACTGCACGGCCGCCTGCCTTCCGGACCTGCACCAAAAACTGCTACCGGGCAAGGCCGTGGCCATGGGCTGCCCCAAGCTGGATGACCTCGAAGCCCACATCGACCGCCTGGCGGCGATCATCAAAGGGGCTGATTTGAAGTCGATCACCACTGTTTACATGGAGGTACCCTGCTGTTACGGCTTTGTTTACGCCGCCGAGGAGGCAATTAAGAGGGCCGGGGTGACGGTGCCCCTGGGTCGAATCAAGATCGGCCGCGGCGGCGAGATCCTGGAGCGGGACGGCGTGCCCTGGCTGGAGGCCGCGTAAGCGGGCCGCCGAGTCGAATCATAGGCCCTGGTGGTTTCCTGATTAAAGACAACCCGGCCGACGCCCTTATTCGGACGCGCCAGGGGAGGACAAGATGAGCAAGACCATGTGTCCGGGACAGGACATGCAGTTCTGGAAACCGGGCGACGTATTCGAGGTCCAGTGCCCGGCCTGCAACGAGGCGGTCGAGTTCTTCAAGGACGACGCCGCCCGGCGCTGTTCGTCCTGCGGGTATCGGATGAAAAACCCTCGCCTGGACATGGGCTGCGCCGAGTATTGCCCTCATGCCAAGGACTGCCTGGGCTACGACCCCAAGGAGGGCAAGCCCGACGACTCGGGAGAGTCCCTGGCCGACCGGCTGATCCGGGCCATGAAGCAGGTCTTCGGGCGCGATCAGCGCCGGATCCATCACGCCCTCAAGGTCTTTGAATACGCCCAGGAGATCGTGCGCGCCGAGGGCGGGGACCCGCGGGTGATCACCGCCGCGGCCATCCTCCACGACATCGGCATCCCGGCCGCCGAGAAGAAACACCAATCCGCCGCCGGACGCTTCCAGGAGCAGGAAGGGCCGCCCATCGCCCGGGCGATCATGAACGACTTCGAGGTGCCCGAGGACGTGATCGAGCACGTGACCAAGATCATCGCCAACCACCACAGCGCCCGGGACATCGACACCCCCGAGTTCCGCGTCATCTGGGACGCCGACTGGTTGGTCAATCTGCCCGACGAGGTCGATATGTCCGATAAGGACAAACTGGCGACTAAGATCGACCGGCTGTTCAAGACCGAGACCGGACGAAAGCGGGCGCGGGAGCTCTACGTCTAGAGCTGATCAAGGCCTCGCCCTCGGAGCGCCTCTTCAGGGGAAATAGTGGTAAACAAGTACCAGGTTACTATAAGCGTCGCAAAAAAACCCGCCGGCCGTCACGGCCCGGACGGGGCAAGCGAGACCTCAACCTGAAAGGAGAAATCGGATGTTCTGTAACCAGTGCGAGCAAACGGCCAAGGGAACGGGCTGCACGGTCCAAGGCGTGTGCGGCAAGGACGAGACCCTGGCCGCCCTGCAAGATCTACTGACCTACGCCCTCAAGGGCCTGGCCCAGGTGGCCACCCGGGCCAGGGAGCAGGGGGTGATCGACCATGCGGTCGACCGCTTCACCTGCCGGGCCCTGTTCAGCACCCTGACCAACGTCGACTTTGACCCGGACCGGTTCGTGACCCTGATCGACCGGGCGGTGGAACTTCGGGACGGCCTCAAGGCCAGGTTGGGCGAGACGGACTGGCCCGACGGCCCGGCCCGGTTCGAGCCGGCGGGCGACATCGACGGACTGGTCGCCAGGGCTGCGGGCAAGGGCTTCGCCCCCCTCGAGGGCGAGGACGCGGACGTCCGGTCGCTCCAGCAAACGGTGGTCTACGGGCTGCGGGGCGTGGCCGCTTATCTGGACCACGCCGCCATCCTAGGCCAGGAGGACGACCTGGTCTACGGCTTTATCCACCAGACCCTGGCCGGCACCCTCGATCCGTCACTGACCCTCGAGGACTGGGTCTCTCTGGCCCTGAAGACGGGCGAGATGAACCTGAGGGCCATGGAACTTTTGGACGCGGGCCACACCGGCCGGTTCGGGCATCCCGAGCCCACGGCGGTGCCGCTGGGGCACAAGGGGGGCCAGGCCATCCTCGTCTCCGGCCACGACCTGGAGGATCTTTCGCAATTGCTGGCCCAGTCCGCGGGGAAGGGACTGAACGTCTATACCCACGGCGAGATGCTGCCGGCCCACGGCTATCCCGAGCTGAAAAAGTACGACCACCTGGCCGGCCACTACGGCACGGCCTGGCAGAACCAGGGCACCGAGTTCCCCGCGTTTCCGGGGGCGATCCTGATGACGACCAACTGCATCCGGAAGCCCAAGGGGGACGTGGCCCAAAAACTGTTCACCACCGGCGAGGCGGGCTGGCCGGGAGCGCCCCACATCAGGGCCAACGGCGGTCCCAAGGACTTTACGCCGGTGATCCAGAAGGCCCTCGGCCTGCCCGGGTTCGCCGAGGACGAGGACCGGGGACGGGTCATGACCGGATTCGCCCGCCAGGCGGTCCTGGGCGTGGCCGACAAGGTGATCGAGGCGGTCAAGTCCGGGGCGATCCGGCACTTCCTGCTGGTGGCCGGGTGCGACGGCGCCAAGCCGGGCCGGAACTACTACACCGAGATCGTGGAAAAGGCCCAGGCCGACACGGTGATCCTGACCCTGGCCTGCGGCAAGTTCCGGTTCTTTGATAAAAACCTGGGCGACATAGGCGGCATTCCGAGGCTGTTGGACGTGGGCCAGTGCAACGACGCCTACTCGGCCATCCGGATCGCCGGGGCCCTGGCCGAGGCCTTCGGGGTCGGGGTCAACGACCTGCCGCTGTCCATGGTCCTGTCCTGGTACGAGCAGAAGGCGGTGGCCATCCTGCTGACCCTCCTCCATCTGGGGATCAAGGACATCCGCCTCGGCCCCAGCCTGCCGGCGTTCATCACGCCCAACGTGCTGCAGGTCCTGGTGGACAACTTCAACATCATGCCCATCACCACGCCCGAGGATGATCTGGCGGCCATTCTCGGCCCGGCCAAGACCGACCAATAGGCGGACCGATCACGGTGTTCGGGGCGGCCCGGTGGCGAAGGCCGGACCGGCCCGAACACCCGGTCCAGGTTAAAGGTGTTTGCGCCACCAATCGTGGCGTGCTACAATTTTTAATCATGTTCGAGATCGCCCGCCATATCTGGACCAAGGTCCCCGCCCTGGACGGGCGCCGCCCGGCGGCCGAGACCGGCGGCCGGCCTGGTCCCGCCCGAATGTCCTAGCCGCCTCGTTTGGCGGCCCAGCCATCCACATCTCGCCCCATATTTCAACGAAACTCCCGGAGGTGAGCCATGAGCCCCACCGATCCCTATCGCTTTGAGACCAGGGTCATCCACGCCGGACAGGTCGCGGAAGACTGGCAGGGGGCCACCCTGCCGCCGGTGTTCCAGACGGCCGCCCACCGGCACGCCACGGCCGAGAACCTGAGCCAGACCTTTGCCGGTCAGACCACGGACCACATTTACATGCGGCTGACCAATCCGACCAACCGGGCCCTGGAGGGCAAGCTGGCCGCCCTGGAGAGCGGCCAGGGGGCGGTGGTCACCGGTTCGGGCATGGCCGCCATCACCAACACCTGCCTGGCCCTGCTCCGAAGCGGCGACGAGTTCGTGTCCGGCAACTCGCTGTTCATGTCGACTTACGTCCTGTTCACCAATGTGTTCGCCAAGTACGGGATCACCGCCCGGCTGGTGGAGAGCACCGACTTGGCGGCCATGGAGCGGGCGATCAACGACCAAACCCGGTTCGTGTACCTGGAGACCATCGGCAACCCCAAGATGGACGTCCCGGACCTGGCCGCCGCGGCCGACCTGGCCCATCGATACGACCTGCCGCTGGTGGTGGACAACACCCTGGCCACGCCGTATCTGTGCCGTCCCCTGGAGCTGGGGGCGGACGTGGTCATCCACTCCACGACCAAGTACCTGAGCGGGCACGGCGCGGCCTCGGGCGGGGCGATCATTGACGGCGGCCATTTCGACTGGTCAAGGAGCCGGTTCCCGGACTTCGCGCCCTTTATCGACCGCAAGGGGCGGCTGGCCTTGCTGGACAAGGTCTGGCGGGAGCACCACATCAATTTCGGCACCACCGCCGCTCCATGGCACTCCTTTCTGACCGTCCTGGGCCTGGACACCCTGGCCCTGCGCCTGGAGCGGCACGTGTCCAACGCCCGGGAGGTGGCCCGTTTCCTGGCCGCTGAGCCCCGGGTGCGGTGGGTCAATTATCCCGGTCTGGAGGACCACCCGTCGCATGAGGTCGCCCGGCGGATGTTCAACGGCCGGGGCTTCGGCGGCCTGCTGACCTTCGGCCTGGAGGACCAGGCCGCGGCCTTCCGGTTCATCGACCGCCTGAAGCTGGTCCTTCATCTGGCCAACCTGGGGGACTGCAAGACCCTGGTCATCCACCCCTATTCGACCCAGTACGTGTCCTTTGACGAGGCGACCCGGGCCCAGTTGTCCATTACCCCGGACCTGGTGCGCCTGTCGGTGGGCATCGAGGCGGTCGAGGACATCTGCGCCGATCTGGCTCAGGCTTTCGAGTCGGTGTGAGCCATGAGCGAGTACATTGAACACGACCCCGGCGGGGTGAGCGTCGGCCTGGTGGAAAAGCGGTTCTTCAGTTTCGCCGAACCGCCCGTCGAGCTGGTCCTGGAGAGCGGGGCCGGGCTGGGCCAGATCACCCTGGCCTACGAGACCTACGGCCGTTTGGACGAGGACCGTAGCAACGCCGTGTTGATCTGCCACGCCCTGTCCGGGGACTCCCACGCGGCCGGGTACTACTCCGGGGACGACGCCAAGCCGGGGTGGTGGGACATCATGGTCGGCCCGGGCAAGGGCATCGACACGGACCGTTATTTCGTGGTCTGCTCCAACGTCCTGGGAAGCTGCCTGGGCTCCACCGGGCCGTGCTCGATCGATCCGCGGACCGACGAGCCATACGGCCTCGGGTTTCCGGTGGTCACCATCGGCGACATGGTCGAGGCCCAGCGGGCGCTCCTGGACCACCTGGGCGTTGATCGGGTCCTGTCGGTGGTCGGCGGCTCCATCGGCGGCATGCAGGCCCTGGAGTGGACGGTCCGCTTTCCGGAGAAAGTCGTGTCCGCCATTCCCCTGGCGACCACGACCAGGCATTCGGCCCTGGCCATCGCCTTCAACGAGGTCGCCCGCCAGGCGATCATGGCCGACCCGGACTGGAACCAGGGCGATTATTACCGCCGGTCTCGGCCGGACCACGGCCTGGCCGTGGCCCGGATGATCGGCCACATCACCTATCTCAGCGACGAGGCCATGCGGCTCAAGTTCGGCCGGCGCCTCCAGGACAAGGGCGACTTCTCGTTCAACTTCGACGCCGACTTCCAGGTGGAGAGCTACCTTCGGCACCAGGGCCAAAAGTTCGTCGAGCGGTTCGACGCCAACTCCTTTTTGTACATCACCAAGGCGGCCGACTACTATGACCTGGAGCGGCGGTGGGGCGGCGGGTCGGCGGTCGAGGCCTTTTCCCGGGCCGGGGCCGCCTTTTTGGTGGTGTCCTTCACCTCGGACTGGCTGTACCCGACCTACCAGTCCAGGGCCCTGGTCCAGGCCGTGAAGAAAAACGGCCTGGACGTGAGCTTTGTCGAAATCGAGGCCGAGTGTGGCCACGACGCCTTTCTGCTGCCCAATGAGCGGCTGTCCCGGCTGATCCGCAGCTTCCTGGGCCGGATGCACGACCAGGTGCCAAGGAACGGGCGCCATGCGTTTTGATCTGCGGGTCATCGCCTCCTGGATCGAGCCGGGCGCCACAGTTCTGGACCTGGGCTGCGGCGACGGCGACCTGCTGGCCTGGCTCCGGGACCACAAGCAGGTCAGGGGGACCGGCATCGAGCTGGTCGAGGCCAAGGTGTCCCACGGCATCGAGCGCGGCCTGAGCGTGTTGCAGGGCGACGTCAACCGGGAGATCCTGGACTACCCGGCCGAGAAATTTGATTACGCCATCCTGAGCCAGACCTTGCAGCAGGTCTATGAGCCGGCCGACCTGATCCGTCAGATGCTCCGGGTCGGCCGGCGAGGGATCGTCAGCTTTCCCAACTTCGGCCACTGGCGGATCCGCCTCCAGCTGCTGCTGACCGGCCGGGCCCCGGTGTCGCGGGAGCTGCCCTTTCAGTGGCACGACACGCCCAACATCAGGGTCATCACCATCAAGGATTTCCGCCGGTTCGCCCGGGAGGTCGGTTTCGACATTTTGAGGGAGGTGGCCATCAACAGCCATCACCATGAGGAGCGCGGTCACCCGGTCACGGTCCGGCCCAACAGCCGGGCGACCTACGGCATCTTCATGATCGGCGGTCGACACCCTGACCGAGGCGAACCCAAGGGGTAAGATACGACCCCCCCACCGCCTTTCGACCGGAGCGGATCGGCGTCGTCGCCAAGACGCCCGGCCACGGCCGCCCCCGGTCCGCCGCCACCCCCGCCGCCGGTCTTCCGGGCCGATCATCCCTTCCTGTTTTTGATTCGGGACAGGCGGACGGGGACGATCCTGTTCATCGGCCGGGTGGTCGACCCGACCAAGTGACGGGCGGGACCCGGCCCGGACTACCGAAATGATTCCCTGGCGTCCTGGATACTGGTGTGCTTTTCGCTTGATTTGCCGGCATGGATAGCAGATGAATGTGTCGCTACTACAGATTTATTTTCAATTCCTTGGAAAAACCTGTCGCCTGGTCCCATCGACAGGTGAACGCCTCGTTTTTTTGACGGAGACGTTCCCGGGCGATGATGGGACGGGCCGTACATCCAAAGCAAAATACGGCAAATTCACAATCGCCGCACAGGTGCAGGCCCGGAGGCTCCAGCTCACGGAAATACTGCTGGGGAAAGGTTTCCAGGGCGACATCAACGGGAACCTCAAGAATATTCGGGAATGCGGGGCTGGGCCGGTTGACCAGAAAACAGGGGCGAAGATTTCCATCGGGTCCAATCGCAATTGATCGGGACCCCGCCCCACAATTTGATTCCGACTCCCCGCTCAACTTTTTCAATTCGGCGGCGGTCAGCACCGTGTCCGGATCTTTACGAGACAGAGTGTTAATCAATTCCATCGCGGCTTTCAATTCATCCCATGTCAGAAGCATTTCCTGGCCCGCCCGTCCGATGTCCATCACTGGACTGGCGACGAACCAAGTCGCCCCTAAATCCTTGGCCAGGTGGTAGGTTTGTTTTATGGTACTGACGTTTCCGGGGTAAATGGACATCGCCACTCTGACCCGTATGTCACGTCGGGACAGTTCCCTTACGGCGGCCACGGCCTTATCAAATGAGCCCGTGACCCCTCGCAGGCCCTCGTGCTCGTGGGCCGTGCCGCCGTCAAGATCTATCTGAACGATGGCCCGGTGGCGGTACTGGGTCAGGACATCGCAAATCGACTCCGTCATCAACGTGCCGTTGGTCAGAAGGGCGACGGCCCCGAACCAGTTTAGGGCGAACGACAGAATATGGTCAATATCCGGATGCAACGTCGGCTCTCCTCCGGACAGTTCGAGGCTGTGCACCCCGTTCAGATAGAATTCTTCCAGCAGATCCAGCAGGGACTGGGCCGGGATAAACCGCGACAAATGGGGGCCGCTTTTTCGGTAACAATGTTTGCAGGACAAATTACAGGCGTCGGTCAACTCAATGGCAAAATGCATGGGGTAATACTTATCCTTGGAACCTTTTTCCCTGATTGGCCATCGTTTCTTTTGATCCTGCAGGGCGATGATCCCCTTGGTCAGGGCGTCGGCCAGAAACTCGCCCACCGATCGGGCCGGTGCAAAATCATCGGCCTCACATGTGGCGGCGATCTCTCCCAGGATCTGGGCCACGGTCCGGGTCCCGTCGCAAAGTGCCAGGGCCTTGATGGCTAAGTCGGTCAAATCCCAGATCTGGCCCCTCAACTGGGGGGCGGCCCGATCATGCTCCTTCAGGTATCCGCCGGACGGCTGATGAAACAGGACCCACTTGGCGGGCAAATAAGGATACTTATCCGTGGTCGACATGGACTTCCGGCCGGGACTGCACCGGGGACGACCCAGATGGCAGAGGGCTCTGGCCTCACACCACATGGGCCGTTCAGGTTAATCCAAGTGGAACACTCTCAGCCCATGTCCCAATTGAATGGCTTGAATCGCCGAGGGCCCACATATCGCACATCCAGCGCAAGAAGTGCACCCGGCACACTCCGAACCCTTGATGGCGAAAGCGCCTCGATCGAATTTCTCCTTGAATTTTGCCACCAACGGCTCGGCCGTCTTCAAGCCGCCTTCCCGAAAGGCGGACATTATTTCTTCGACATCCCTCAGAAATTCCTGTGGATTTTCTAACATGTCCATGTCATGCCCCCACCTCACGCGGTTAGTAATTATTTGAAGCTGCCAGCTCGTACGCTATAGTCCGAAGCTCAACACGCATAGAGGAAGATCTTTTAACTCGTTTGGTCCACCGGACTATAAGGTTCGCGCCTTGTCAGCAACATATAAAAATTCTGTCAGAGCACCTCCATAAATAGTAAAAATGATTATAGCTAAATTGATGTTATATATTAAGCAGCTTTAATAACCATTGTCAACGTTTTTTTTAAGGTTGCGGCAAAATTTTATAATAATTATTGCCAAAATCAAGTGTCACCCCCGGCATTTAGAACATGGCCAGTGGCCTGCTTTTCAGGTTGGGCCGCTAAGTCAATGGGTCCAGGCCAAACAATTGGCATCATTATCCTGGGGCTGGCTTTCGTAGTTTGGT
>JAHJDS010000461.1 GCA_018812395.1 Pseudomonadota bacterium | reverse complement strand
GGCCGTGGACCAGCGGCAACACCCGGCGGGGCCGCTTTTTCCAATTCATATACCCGCCCGTGACCAGACCGACCAGGACCAGGGGCACGGCGATCAGGCCCAGGATGCCGTGCAGTCCGGTAGCCAGATAGCGGTACCAAAAACCCTTGGCCACCATCAGCCCACCCACGGCACCCAACAGGGCGACGACCAGAACGATCGTCCCCAGCCGGACGTGGCGTTTCCAGTTGAAGCCGGTCGCTTTTCCCAGATGCCGCGAGGCGAAGCGGTGGAGCCCCAGCCAGGTCACGTACAGGTAGGCCAGAACGACTGCGGCCTGGATGGCGGGATGGATGGACATCTTGAACATGGCGGCCCGTCCTCGGGTCATCGGTTGATGGTGGTCGGCCCGGGGCGCGGCGCCGTCCACCGCGCCCCGGGACGGAGTTAATTCTATCAGGATCATGGATGATTGCCAAGACGGCCACCCCGCCGGAGAGGGGGGCGCAGCGCAGCCCTGGGCCGTGCCCCGGATTCTACCGGACAGGCGGCCCGTCGGGCCGGTCAATCGACTAAATGGTTGGGTAACGGGCCGGCCGGAATAATCCCCCGCCCGGCCGGAAGGGAAAAAATCCCCGGCGCTGGTCTTGTCCCCGAGCCTGAACATCACCCGGAGCCGGTGTCAGGCTCATTGATCGGGGTGTGCCGCCCGCTGGATCTTCTTGATCCAGGCCTGAACTTCGATCAGGTACACCGCCAATGACTTGGCCTGGGGCGGACCGAGGCAGGCGCGGCCCTCACGGACCTCGAACCGGAGGCTTGGCCTGGCCGGCGGGCTTGGCAGGACCAGGGGCGGGGGGCACGGTTTGGGCGTGGCCGAACAACTCGTTGAGAGTATTAACAGACTGCTGCACAGTGCCGCCAACCACGGCCATAATCTTTTTGCTCGTAGCATGGTCGATGTCCCTCCAGGCCGAATAGGTGGCGGCCTGATACTGGGTGACGCGAACGGTCAGTTTCTCGATCCGCTTCTCTTGGATCCAATTTAAGAGGCACAGGCCGGCGATGATTGCCGCCGCGCCGATGGATAGCCAGCGGGTCATGGTCGACCTCCTTGGTGGTCGTGCTTGACGAACTTGGACGCCGAGTCGCCGCCGATGAACCCCAGGACCATGGCCGCGATGGCGCCGATGGCCGCGGTGGCCGCCGGTTTTGAACTGAAAAACACGGCCAGGGACCAGACCAGGGCGATCCCGAGGATGGTGGCCGAGTAGCGCTTCCAGGACTTGGATGGTTTCACGCGTTGTCTCCTTTCAGACCGAGGCGCCGTAGTCTTGCCGCAACTCGTCCGGGGTGACCCGCCGGTACGGCCGGCCCGGGAGCTTGATTAGGACCTGGCGCGGATGCCGCGGGCCATAGGACACGTGGACCCAGCCGCCGGGCGGGTACTCGAGGATCACCTGGTCGATGGGCAGGCGCCGGGCGGCGTAGAGCGCCACGTCGGACAGGCCCACGCCCGGGCCCAGCGGCCGGATGTCCGCCGCCTGGCCCAGGGCGTGCTGGCTGGTCGGGCTGCCGCCCGGGATGAGTCGGTTGACCTCCGGGGAGCGATAGCCGGAGGTGACCACGAGTGGCCCGAACTTGTCGCGGAGCGGCTGCAAGACGTTGAGGCAGAGTTCCTTGAGGGCGATGGTCTCTGACGGTCCCGGTCGGTTGTCGAGGCCGAGGCGGGCCGCCGTGGGGCTGCGCGTCAGTTCGTCGAGGCTGAAATGGGCCGACAGTTTCATGTTCCCCCTCCCCGGACGCCCAGCCGGCCCAGGATCAGGCCGATGGACGCCTTGATGTCGGTGACGTCGGCCTTGACCCCGTCCACCTTCTCGAACAGGCGCAGATCGGTCTCTTTCATGGCCTGTTTACAGGCGGCGCAATCCTTCCGGGTGATCATCTCCCGGGCGGTCTTGATCCGGAAGCAAACGTAGTCCGCGATCATCGCCACCAGGCAGCCGGCGACCACGGTCTGGACCACCTTGAAAATCTGGTCCCAGGTCATGGTCTAACCTGCCGGTGGGTCCGGCCAGACCACGGTGTCGGGGTCGGCCGAGGTTTGGGGGAGTTCGCATAGGGCCTGACGGTAGGCGTCCCAGGCGGCGATTGTCTCGGGCGTGGCCCGGGTCCGGCGATCGACCAGGCCCCACTCGTCCGACGCCGCCAGGAGCCGGTCGCGCTCGGCCCGGATGGCCGCCCACTTGGCGGCCTCGATCTCGGCCGGGGACCGGAGATCCGTGACCTCGACCGGCGTCTCCGAGGTGGTGATCTCGTAATCCGCGGCCGCCCCGCCGTGGTTGACGATGACCTGATTGTTCAGGACGTCCATGATACCGACCGTCTCGGGCCGGCGGTCCATGACCGCGCCGTCGGACTTGCGGGTGATAACGTGATACATGGTCGCCTCCTAGACCGGGTTGCCCTCTAGGCAGAGAGCCACCAAGCGGGTGGTGTTTCCAACGATGTTGATAGTGAGTCCATCCGTGTCGAAAGAGCTCAGGGTGGAGTAATTTGAGGCGTTGTAGTATGAAATTTTCCCAGAGCCATATTCGATCTCGTCCGCCCGGAAGGACGTATATTTGGTCGCGCCCCTCAAGGAAGCGAACCCATCGCCAGCACAACCGCTGTCGATATTCCACGCAAAAATTGCGGCAGTCGGTGAAAACCCGCACCCAGTGAGCGATCGCGAGCCGGTGCCACCAAAATACATATTGTAAGTTCTGCCGCCGCCCTGGTAGCCGACGTGCTCGGGGCAACTCGTCCCCTTCGCCACGCAGGGCAGCTCGACGTAGACCGTGATCGCCGCGCCGGCCTCGATCAGGACGTAGGCGGTCAGCACGGTCGCGCCGGCGGCCACGTCGGCCCCCAGGGTGACCTCCATCCGCTCCCAACCGCCGCCGCCGTGATAGGCGGCGCTGGTGGTGGTCGTGGTCCCGTCACTGACCTCGAGCTTGACCCGGTCGGCCGTGGTGCAGTAGACCCAGGCCCCCTTGGTGAACTTGCCGCCCCGAAGGCCGACGACGTCCACCATCGCGGCGCAGTTGTTTTGGGAGGTGTTCCAGCCGAACCGGGCGGCGTTGCCCGCGCCGTTGGTGATTTGGGCCTGCCGGCCCTTGTCGGTCTTGGCGGCCGACGAGGTCATGGTGATGCTCGCCCCGGTCCCGGTCAGATACATGTACATCGGCGCGGCGCTGGTCCCGGACCGGACGAGGTTCATCAGCGTGCCCGGGAATTCCGACCGGCCGCCCCCGCCGCCGCCGGCTTGGGCGGCGTACTTGAGCCTGCCCAGGGCGGCGTCGTAGACCAGAGTGTAGGTGTCCACCGGGGCGTTGCTCGGCAGGCCGAAGGTC
>JAHJDS010000460.1 GCA_018812395.1 Pseudomonadota bacterium | reverse complement strand
GTCCTCGATCCGTGTGCGGGCCTCGGCCTCCCGGGCCGGACTCAGGACGCCCGCCGATCCCCGCTCCAGAAAAACGGTCCAGGTCCCCACCCCGGCCCGCCACAGGCGGCGTTCGGTTTTCGGGCCAATGCCGGGCAAATGGATGAACGAATTTTCCAGCAACAGCCGTCCTCGGCCGATGGCGATGGACCGGGAAGCGTCCGAGACCGGACCGCCTTCGAGGAGGGCGGGCCGGACTCGGCCCCAAACCTCGGACCGCCTTCAGGACCGGCCGTCCCGGGGCAGGGTCTCCTTGACGAAGATGGCGGCCACAAAGGCGATCAGGGCGCAGACGAGCAGGGCCTGCCACATCCGGGTGTAGGCCAGCGGACGGAATGAATTCACGATCCAGCCCAGATCAACAAAGGACCCCTGGAAGACCGGGGTCACGGCGTCTTTGAGCCAGGCGAAGTCGTCGGCCATTGGCCAGACCTGATACTGCCACTTCAGCCCGCCGGCGAACGGCCCCAGGTCGATCTGGGAGCCGACCCGGCCGAACCGCTCGAGAATCCCGCCCAGGACCGGCTGCATCACCGCCCCCCCGGCAAAGGGGAACAGGTTCACCAGGCCGGTGGACGTGCCGGCGATGCTGACCGGAAAGAGTTCCTTGGCGGTCGTGAACCCGACGACGACCACGGCGCTGCCGGCCACACCCAGGCAGAAGACGAGGACGAACAGCGACCAGTGCGGCAGGGTGGTCGTGAACAGGATCGGCCAGACGACCACCAGGGCCACGCCGAGCGAACTGGTCATCAAGACCGGCTTGCGGCCGATCTTGTTCGAGACCCAGCCGATCAGGGGGCTGGTGATGACCATGGACAACGTGGCCATGGCCAGCACGTTGCCGGCCTGGATGTTGGTCAGACCGCAGGCGTCCCGGAGATACGGCCCGCCCCACAGTCCGGCCACGGAGAAGAAAATGGCGAAGTTGAAGAAGAACCACCCGCCCAGCGGCCAGAAACGCCATTGGGCCAGGACCATCTTCATGCCGGCCCACGAGGAGATGGCCTCGTGGGGCGCGTCGGCGCCCGGGTCGGACTCGACGATGGACGGCCAGCCGAGGTCCTCGGGCCGGTTGCGGACGATGACCCAGATCAGGCCGGCCAGGCCCAGCGTGCCGACGCCGATGACCACGAACGAGGCCCGCCAGCCGATGGCCCCGCTCAGCCAGGCCAGGGGCGACGCGGCCAGCAGCCCGCCCGCCCCGCCGACGGCCATCAAAATGCCGGCCATCAGGGCGAACTCCTGCTTCCGGAACCAGACGGCCAGGATCTTCATGGTCGACACGAACAGGAGGGACACGCCGACGCCGACCAGGCCGCGGCCGATGATGGCCACCACCGGGTTGGGGGCCAGGCCGAGGATGGCCGAGCCGACCGCGGCCAGGATGAAAAAAGAAGTGATGGTCTTGCGCGGTCCCCAGGAGTCGGCCAGCAGTCCCGCGGGGAGCTGCATCAGGGCGTAGGGGTAGAAATAGGCCGAGGACAACAGGCCCATGAGCGCCCCGCCGACCCCGAGGGTGGCCATGATCTCCTTGGCCACCACCGCCGGGCAGAGGCGATGGAAGTAAACCAGCATGTAGCCGACGGCCAGGACCGAGAAGATCAACCAGCGCCGGCGCAGGGCCGGACCGAGATCAGCGGCGGCGGTGGCGGACATCAACCGGACTCCAGGAGCGAAGCGATCACGTCAGGGGGCGCCCCGGGCTCAGTGCCCCTGGGGCTCGAGGTTCTTTTTCGCCCGTTCGATCAGACCCAACAGGTTGGCGGCCTTGTTCGGCGGCCGCGGATCAAGGTAGTCGTCCAGCAGGCGCTCGGGCACGGTGGCCCGCAGCCAGCTCTCCACCGCGAAGCGATCCTCCCAGCAAGGCACGACCCGGAGACACGGGGCGTCGTCGTTCTCCCGCTGGCAATAGGCGAAGGTCAACTGGTGCCCCAGCTTGGGGCAGCGTCGTTCCAGGCCGCCGGGGTCCATGGGCCTTCCTCCCCCCGCAGATGACGGCCGTCGGCCGGGGCCCCGGGAGGCCCCGGCCGATTCGTCGCGTTAAGGCTTGGGGAACTTTTCAATGGCCCGGAGGGCTCGCTCGATCTCCTCGACGGGCAGTTCGTACCGGGTCAGCTTACCGGACAGGTAGGCCTCGTAGGCCGCCAGGTCGACCAGGCCGTGGCCGGACCAGTTGACCAGGATGGTCTTGGGCTGGCCGGTGACCTTGCAGGAGTTGGCTTCCTGGATCAGCGCCGCCAGGGCGTGGTTGGTCTCGGGGGCCGAGATGAACCCTTCGGTCCGGGCCCAGGTGATGCCGGCCTCGAAGGTGGCGATCTGGTCATAGGCCCGGGCCTCGATGACGCCCTCCTTGACCAGGAGGCTGACCAGCGGGGCCATGCCGTGATACCTCAGGCCGCCGGCGTGGATCGGCGCCGGGACGAAGTCGTGGCCCAGGGTGTGCATCGCCAGCAGCGGCGTGTAGCCGGCCGTGTCGCCGTGGTCATAGGCGTAGGGACCGCGGGTCATGGTCGGGCAGGAGGTCGGCTCGGCGGCGATGATGGTGATGTCCTTGCCTTCGAGCTTTTCCCGGACAAAGGAGAAGGCGCAGCCGGCGAAGTTCGAGCCGCCCCCGGCGCAGCCGATGACTACGTCGGGGTATTCGCCGATCTTCGCGAACTGCCGCAGGCACTCTTCGCCGTTGATGGTCTGGTGGAGCAAGACGTGGTTGAGGACCGAGCCCAGGGAGTACTTGGTCTCCTCGTCGGCCACGGCCTGCTCGACGGCCTCGGAGATGGCAATCCCCAGGGAGCCCGGCGAGTTGGGGTCCTGGGCCAGGATGGCCCGTCCGGCCTGGGTCTCCTCGGAGGGGCTGGGCACGCAGGTGGCGCCCCAGGTCTGCATCATCAGCTTGCGGTAGGGTTTCTGGTCGTAGCTGATGCGGACCATGAACACCTTGCCCTCGAGCCCGAACTGGGAGCAGGCGAAGGCCAGGGCCGAGCCCCACTGGCCGGCGCCGGTCTCGGTGGAGATGCGCTTGGTGCCGGAAATCTTGTTGTAATAAACCTGGGGGACCGAGGTGTTGGGCTTGTGGGAACCGGCCGGGCTGACGCCCTCGTTCTTGTAATAGATCTTGGCCGGGGTACCCAGGTATTTTTCAAGGTTCTCGGCCCGGTACAGCGGCGAGGGGCGCCACAGGGCGTAAACCTGCATCACCTCGTCGGGGATGTCCCACCACCGCTGGGGCGACATCTCTTGTTCCAGGAGCGGCATGGGGAAGACCGGCGTCAAGGCGTCGGGAGTGACCGGGTTTCCGTCCGGGCCCAGCGGCGGGGGCAACGGTACGGGCAGATCGGCGATGATGTTATACCACTGGCGCGGCATTTCGTCTTCATTAAG
>JAHJDS010000459.1 GCA_018812395.1 Pseudomonadota bacterium | reverse complement strand
TGTGATCGGCTCCCCGTCGGCATCGGGGTCGAGCTCCTTGGGGATGATCCGAAACACCTTGACCTGCTCCACCCGGGCCAGGTCGCGGTTGGCCCCCTCGATCTCGCGGTCGATCAATTCCACCACCGCCGGGTTCGACGTCAGGCTGGTGTAGCCGGTGTAAGAGACGTTTTTCATCCGGGCCCAGTCGCTCACGGTCTCGAAGTCGATCTCGATCAGGGCGGAGAGGTATTTACGCTTGTCGCCGAAGACCACGACCTCACTCAGGTAGGGGCTGGCCCTAAGGGCGTTTTCGACGTAGGTCGGACTGATGGTCTTGCCGCCGGCGGTGACGATAAAGTCCCGGGCCCGATCGACGATGCGCAGGTTTCCCTCATCGGTCCATTCCCCGACGTCGCCGGTGTGAAGCCAGCCCTGGGCGTCGACCACCTCGGCGGTCAAATCCGGCCGGTTGTAGTAGCCCTGAAAAATGTCCTCGCCCTTGACCAGGATTTCACCGTCGTCGGCGAGCCTGACCTCCCAGCCGGCCGGCACCCGGCCGACGTTGCCCGGTCGGGGAAAGTCCTGGGCCTGGGCGGTGATGACCGCCCCGGCCGTCTCGGTCTGGCCGTAAAACTCGCTCAGGTTGACGCCGTAGACCTGCCACAACGCCATCACCTCCGGCGGCAGGGGCGCCCCGGCCGAGAGCAGCATCTGCAGCCGGTTGAAGCCGATCTTGTTGAGCAGGGGCCGGAAGGCGGCCTGATACAGGAGGTAATAGATCAGGCCTGGCCAGACCGCCCGCCGGCCGGCCCAGCGATCACGAAGGCGGGCCCGGCCGACCCGAACGGCCAGCCGGTAGGCCTGTTTCTTGATCCAGCTCGAATTCTGGACCCCGACGATGATCCTGGACAAAAATTTCTGGATGTAGCGGGGCACGGTGAACAGAACCGTGGGCCCGGTCTCGAAGATGGTGAGCGCGAGATCCTCGATGTCCTCGCCGAAGTGGGGCACCATCCGAGTTAAGAGGGGAATGGTCACGGCCACGGCGTGGCCCAACACGTGACACAGCGGCAGATAGACCACCGTCCGGTGGGGCCCTTCGGCCAGTCGGGGATAACGGTCGATGATGGTGTAGACCGCGGCCAGGTGCCGGCCGTGGCTGATGACGACCCCCTTGGGGTTGCCGGTGGTGCCCGAGGTGTAGACGATGAGCATCGGGTCCTCGGAGACAAGTCTTTCCAGCCAACGAGACGGGGCCCTGGGGTCTTCGGCGGCCGCCCGGCGTCCCCGGTCCATCAACTCCTCATAGTGGAGCAGGGCCGGGTGGTCGTACATGAACATGGCCTGGGTGTCGATGACGATCACCCGGTCCAGGGCGGGCAGGTCGCCCATGATGGGCAGGATGCGGTCCACGTACTCCTGGTTCTCGGCGACGAACACCTTGGCCCCGCCGTCGGCCATGAGGTAGTGGACCTCTTTCTGGGAGGAGGTGGGGTAGATGCCGTAGGCCACCGCCCCCAGGCACATCGCCCCCAGTTCGCAGATGACGTATTCCTCGCAGGGGTCGCCCATCAGGGCCAGTCGGTCGCCGTGGCCGAGACCCAGGTCGGCCAAGGCATGCGCTCCGGCCGTGACCTCATCCTTGAGCCAGGTCCAGGTCCGCTCGTGGTAGATGCCGTACTTCTTGACCCGGTAGGCCACCTCATCAGGGGTCCGTTCGGCCCGTTCCCACAGCACCAGTGGCACGGTCTTGTTCCTGAGTGCCTGGTAGGTGGCCATGGTCTGGGCGGCAAGGGACATGACGGCCTCGGATCCAAATTACTCGGCGTACTCCTTGAACATGCGGGAGTGGGGCATCCGGTCCTCGAGCTTGAAGATCCGGACCGCGTTGCCGCCCAGGATCAGGTTTAGATCGTCCTGGGGGATGTCCAGCTTGTCGAGTTGCCTGAGCGACCAGCCGAAGTAATCCACCTGGTGGATGGGCAGGCCCTGCTTGCGGTTTTGGTCGAAGTAGGTCTGGGGATAGAGCCCCGGCCGGTACTGGACCGGGATCGAGGCCCCCCAGTCGGTGCCCCAGATGAGCTTTTCGGCGCCGATGTTGGGGTCGGTCAGGGGCTTCTCGTATAGTTCGGCCCAATACATGCCGCACTCGAGATAGACGTTTCGGTGGGCCGCGGCGATTTCAAAGGTGGGTTCCATGTACATCTCGGACCACCAGCCCTGCATGCCGCCGTGCTGCATGATGATCGGCACCTCGGGGTAGGCCGCGGCCACGTCGTGGCACAGCAGCGGGTTGCCCCAGTCGGTCACCGCCCGACCGAGAACGCCCATCACCCGCTTCGAGCCGGCGTAGCCGGTGGGCATGCCGGTGTGATAGGTAGCCGGCACGCCGTGCTTCTTAGCGACCTCCATGACCTGGCAGATCTCCTGGAAGCGCTCCTCCCAGACGTAGGGCCGCTTGGGGTCCGGGTTGAGCGGGAATCCCTCGCCAATGCCGCCCGGGAACATGCCGGTCGCCAGCAGCCGGTCCAGTTCGGCGCAGTGCCCCTCGATGGTCCACTCGATCTCGCCTCGCCGGGCCTGGAGCATGTATTCCGTGGCCCCGACCTGGGCGATGAACCGGTCTGGATTATTACGGACGATCTCCAGGTTGATCTCATCGGTCATGGCAAAGGCCGAGACCAAAACGCACATGTCCACGCCATAGCGGTCCATGTCATAGAGCAGCCGGGGGCTGTTGTCGTAGACCACGATGTCCTTGGAGCGCATCATCTCCTCGCCCAGCCGGGAGTAATCGGGCTTGATCCCCCGGGCTTTGAACTTGGCGGCGTGACGCTGGGCGTGGACGTGGGTGTCGATCACAAAGCGACCTCTGGCGATTCCCATGCTTCTTTCTCCGTGTCGTGTGCGCCGAGGTCCGACGCCGACCCGTGACCGGTCCCGGTCCAGGGCGGCGGAAGTCCTCAGCCGGCCCTCCGGGGTTCGGCCCGGAGTCCGTCCTCGATGATGTCAAAAACCTCTTCAAGCTGTTCGAACAGGTCGTAGGCGTAGTCCTTGAGCAGCCAGCGGATGATCATGTGCTCGAAGGCCCCCAGGATGACCATCCGGGCGTGGTGCGGGTTCAAGTGAGGCTTGATCTCGCCCGCCTCCTGGCCGGCCTCGATGATTGTGACCAGTTTGCGGTAAAAGAGCTGGACGTCGTGGTAGGCCTCGGTCTGGATGAAGTTCTTGTTGGTCTTGAGTTCGAGAAAGATGACGCTGGCATAGTCCGTATCGCAAATGAGTTCGCGGCAGTAGTCCCACAAAAATTTGCGCAACTGGTTGAAGGCCCCCTTGATGCCGAATAGGGATTGCTCGACGCGGGGGAGGTAGTTCTCGCGGATGCCACGCACCGGGATCTCGAGCAGCACCTCTTCTTTGCCGCTGAAGTACTCGTAGATCGAGGCCTCGGACACCTTGGCCTTCTTGGCGATCTGGCTGATGGTGGTGTGGTTGTAACCCTGACGGGCGAAGAGTGTCGTGGCCGCGGTCAGGATTTTGTCACGTGTGGCGGGGCGGGGCTTGGGAGAGGTAGTCGGGGTCACGCTGATGGCCTTGGCTTTGGCTTTGGCTTTGGCGGTGGTGCCCCTGTTCTTGGTGGTGCCGGCCTTTATCTTGGCCACTGTCCCCCTCCCGGAAAAAAGTCTATTTTAGAATGACTATGATTGTCAAGCAATATTTATAGACTTATTCAGAAAAAAGCTAATATTTCTTATAGCTGCTAGGCTTTCAGTGACGACAAAATTGATTATGAAAAAATATTCTTGCAAAACAGCAAGTTCAATGCTAGAGACTTACTAGATAGCGCCGTCGACACCTCCGCCGAACGGGGGATCGCCCCATGTCCGACATCCTGCCCCAAATCGCCCAGGCCCTGCAACGAGGCGACGCCCCCGGAGTCGGTGCCGGCGTTCAGGAGGCCCTGGACCAGGGCCTGTCGCCCCGGGACATCCTGGACAAGGCCCTGGTGGCGACCATGGCCGTGATCGGCCACAAATTCAAGAACAACGAGATGTACATGCCCGAGGTGATGATCGCCGCCCGGGCCATGAACGCCGGGCTGGAGATCCTCGACCCGATCCTGAGCCGGAGCGGGGCTTCGGCCCGGGGCAAGCTCCTGCTGGGCTCTGTCCGAGGCGATCTGCACGACGTGGGCAAGAACATGGTGTCGATGATGTTTCGGGGGGCCGGATTTAAGGTGATCGATCTCGGGGTGGACGTGGCCGAGGACAAATTCGTGGCCGCTGTGCACGAGCACCGGCCCGACGTGGTCGGCCTCTCGGCCCTGTTGACCATGACCTTGTCCAGCATGGAAACGACCCTGACGGCGCTTAAGTACGCGGGTCTGCGAGACCGGGTGGTGGTCCTGTGCGGCGGGGCGCCGGTCACCGAGGACTTCGCCCTCCGGGTCGGGGCCGACGGCTATGCCCCGGACGCAGCCTCGGCCGTGGAGCGGGCCCTGGAACTCATGGCCCAGAGGCGGGGCGAAAAGTGGACCGAATGACCTCCCGGGAGCGAGTGCTGACGACCCTCCGGCACCAAGAGCCGGATCGGGTGCCCCTGTTCGCCTTTAGCGTGGACCCCAAGTTTTTCAAGACCATTGGCGGCGGCGACGCCCTGACCTGTTATGAGCGCCTGGGCCTGGATTGCCTGCCGATGAACATCCAGAGCTGGTGCCAGGGCGTGCCCCTGATGGCCCGGGACGTTCCGGCCGAGATGAGCACCGCCGGCGGGGTATTCGCCGGCTGGGACGGCGTGGACGAATTCGGCCGCATCTGGCGGCGCGGGTCATACGTCGGCGGCGCGGTTTCGGGCTGGGACGACCTGGACCGATACGTCCCGGCCCTGGACCTGGACCGGCGG
>JAHJDS010000458.1 GCA_018812395.1 Pseudomonadota bacterium | reverse complement strand
TTCCGGGCCTGCTTCATCGACCCCTGGCAGGGCCGGGCCGCGGCCCGCTTCGCGCTTGAAAAACTGGGCGCCCGGCGGGCGGCGATGATCGTCGACGTGACCCAACCCTACGCCATGGGCCTGGCCCGGGAATTCGCCCGGGAGTTCACCCGACCGCGGGCCAGGATCGTCCGCCTGAGTGTCTTCGACGGGTGCCGGCTGGCCTGGAGCAGGGGCCGGATCGTCAGCCGGACCTTTTTTCAGTCCGGCGACCAGGAGTTCGTCCGCCAGATTCAGACCGTGGCCGGGCGGCGGCCGGACGTGTTATACCTGCCCAATTACGCCCCTGAAAACGCGCTCATCGCCATCCAAGTGCGGCGGCACAAGATCCGGGGTCCGGGCGACCTGGTGTTCAAGGTGACCATCATCAGCGGTGACGCCTCACAGTCCCGAGCGTTGATCGAACGGGCCCGGATGGCCGTCCAGGACTTTCGTCGCGGGCGGGGGGGGACGAAGCGCTATCCCGGATTCCTCTTAACAGGGCACTTCCACCCCCGGGCGGCCTTCTCCAAGCCGGCCAGGGCCTTTGGGGCCGCGTTCAAAAAAAGATACGAGGGCCGGCCCGTCTCGGCCTGGCACGCCCTGGGGGCGGACGCCTATTTCCTGCTGCTCCACGCCATCGGGCGGGCCGGGTCGGTCCAGGGGGCGAAGGTCCGGCGCGCCCTGGCCCGGACCAGGGGTTTTCAGGGCCTGACCGGCCGGCTGATCATGACCCCCCGGGGTGACCCGAAAAAGGGCGTCGTGATCTTGAAGGTTTCAGGAGATAAATTTGTCTACCTGACCACGGTCCAGCCTTGACGGCCAGTGGAAATCCGGCGGAACGGCGGTGGACAACCGGTTGATAACTCCGTCTCCCGGTGGATAATCCCGTTGGTTTTGGACCCAGGCCGGTAAAAAAACTCCCATAGTTTGGTCTTCAATTGGGTTGACAGACGGTGGATAAACCGTGGATAAACGGTGGATAACCAGTCGAAAAACCCCGTCCCAAGATTGCGTTTTTAACGTTTTTGGTTGAAAACCAGACAAAAAATCGATCAACAACTGTCAACAACCACCGTGAACACGGTTGATAACTCGTGGAAAAACCGGGCCCTGCCTGCAGAACCTAGCCGTCGGCCGCCCCCGGCCATAGCGTGGTCTTGGGTCGAGGCATTCAAGATTCAAATACGGCCCCTCATATTTCCAGAAACTACTAATATGAAATATCAATAATAAAACGATTATGAGAGCGTTGCCAAACGCTCTCATACCCGGGACATGGGCGTCCCGGCAAATCGCGAAGGTTTTTTAACCGTAGCGATTTGACGGACTTACAAAAACCGCGCTTTTGTAAGTCCGTAGTTGCAAAAGTCAGGACGACTTTTGCAACGCTCTCATTAGGTATACATCTGAACGGTCTTTGGCCGTATTGGCCCTGTTGGCCGTCAACACCAACGCCACTATTTTCAAAAGGAACCGGCCATGGTTTTCAAGAATATTCTGGGGGGACCAGGTGGGGCATCATCGGCGTGGGGGCGGTGTTCATCGGTCTGGCCTTCTGTCGCCTGGTGGGCCCGACCACGCGGCGCCAGGCGTGAGCGGAGGTGATCTCATGGTCGAGAAGGTAGACGCCGGCGGTCTGAGTTGTCCCCAAACGGCGCTCATGACCCTGGACAAGATATGGGAGATGGCCTCGGGCGAACTCGGGTCGTGGTCGATACCGTGACCTCGAAGGAGAACGTCAACCGGGCGGCCCGGCGCCAGGGTCGGCCGGTGGCGTCCGTCGAGGAGACCGAGACCGGGGTCTAACTGGTCGTGCGGAAATGGCCCGGGCCATGCCCAGGCCGTTCAAACGCGGCCGGCGACCGGCCGGGCCCAGACCCCCGGGCAACGCCGGTCGGGACCATCAAGAGACCGTCACCCGCGTTCTTAGTTCCTTTGATAATACTCGCTTTGATAAAATCCGCAATCCATGCAGTTGGCCAGCTTTTGGGCGAACGAGCCTTGGACCTGACCGCCGCACAGCGTGCCGGCGACCCGAGCGCATTTGGCGCCGTCATCGGGCCAGGCCGGGCAGACGCCCAGTTCATCGGCCTTGGCTCCGCCTTGTTCCCGCCCGCACTTCTTGAACTCCCAGCAATCCATCCGGTTCCTCCTTCACTCGACATGGTTTGACGTTTCTCCCAGATTATACCCACATCCCAATCAAATTACTAGCCTATAGAGGGGATAAATACAACCCCTTTTCCCGGGCCGGAGGGCCGGCGGCGCAGTTTGGGGGCCAAGGGTTTTGTGATTCGGAGTCAGGTGTTATGATAGGGGGGTCGTCGGGCAGGGCCTGAGGCGGATTGAAGTGGTGAGAATCTCGACGGTCAGGCAATCGACGTTTATACGATATTTTTGGCACCTTTGAACCGCTTGAGCAAAAGAACGTGGATACG
>JAHJDS010000457.1 GCA_018812395.1 Pseudomonadota bacterium | reverse complement strand
GCGCAGATTTTGGCCTGTCTCGACGACCGGACGCCGACGCCGATCAACAACTTGGCCCTGTTTTCCCGAAACTCAGACCCGAGGAAAAAAAGGCCCCGGAAAAACCCCGTTCCGCAACGCTCTCAATGTAGCACAGTAAGGCGCGAAAATCAACTAATATTTGTTAACAATTGACAATTTCACACATTTCTTGCGCTGCTCGACACGCTGATTTGTACTTGAATATATCACCGAGGCCGCAAATGGAAAAAAATTTAAGTAAAGCGGTCCTCCCGAGGCCTGGCTGATGAACATGGGATTTCAAGAATTGTATCTGACTTAGAGTATCGCCGGCATTGTGATGGACCATTACCGGCTTACTACCGGCAATATGGAGGTTGTGGTCGAGGAAATAAACGGTCAGCGGTACACTGTCCAGTTCCAGACTAACGACGTCAAGCCATGCTGGGCCATTCTCTGAGGGACAGGTCAATCTTGGTTGATAGTTACCTCTTCATCGTTTAGCGCGCTATCTACAGCCTGCCGGCCGCAGCTCCAAATGACAACAGCTCACCTTTTCTGATTCCCCTTGCGCTTGATGATGGTTAGCCGTAGCCAGGGGGTGGGGCGGTGTGTTCCTCGCCCAGAAGGGGTTACAATGAAAAATCAACCTTTCTAAACCCTGGGCCGATGGCCCTTAGATATCCTACCCGTTTACAGGTGACTGCATTTTGCCTGCAAAAGTGGGTTCAAGTGACAGGTTTTGACAGATTTCTCAAATGGCCGGTTGTCCGATATAGTATGACGTAACCATCCTAAACAGCTGTATTTTCAGTGGTGCCCGGGGAGGGAATCGAACCCTCACGGGGAAAACCCCAGGGGATTTTAAGTCCCCAGCGTCTACCAATTCCGCCACCCGGGCCGATCATCCAACCTAACCATTAGCCCAAGTCCATCTCCAACGTCAACCGATCGCCGTCCGGCCAACCAGTTCCTGCAACCGCTCGATCAGCCCGGCGTTGCGCTCGTACGCCACGTAGTCCGCCTCCCACAGCTCGGGGATCAGAAACCGGGGGCCCAGCTCAATCAGGCGACCGACCACCCGGTCCAGATCGAGTTCTCCGTCCTGGCGGCCGTCACAGTCCGGCCCGAAGCCCTGGACGTTGCCCACGTGCACGTGGGCCGTCTGACCCGGGGCCAGGCGCAGGGCCTCCCTGACCACGGCCTCGGACAGATCCAGGCCCTGGTGGCGGCTCCCGGCCTCGGCCTCAGCCGGGCCGAAGACGGCGGCATAGACGCCCTCGTCCGTGGCCACCGACACCGCCCGGCCCCTGACCATTGATTCCCGGGCCGCCATCAGCGCGGCCCCCAGGTGGGCCGTGTCCAGACAGACCGGCAGTCCCACCGCCCCGAAATCATCCATCATCCGGCCCACCGGGCCGTGGGCCACCCGGGACCCGCCGATGAAGTCCACGGGCAGGATGTTCTCGACCACCAGCCGCGACCCCAGGGAGCCGTAATACTTTTTGGCCTCGGCCAGGGCCGCGTCCCGATCCTGAACCAAGGGCGGCTCATCGGCCGCCAAAATGGCCGCCCCGGCCACGAGGTGGACCGTCATTGCCGCGGCCCCGAAGCTCTCGGCCGCGTCCAGGGCGGACTCGATCCGGGCGCGGCTGCGGGCCCGAATTCCGGGGTCGGCGCTCAGGGGATCGACCGGGACGCCCGGCGCCAGCCGGTCGCCCACCTCCAGGGTGAACGGGTCCCAGTGATCGGCGCAGAACCGGAGCAGGTCTTCGTCCAACGGCCGGCCGACCAGCAACGCCTCGAGGCCGTCGGCCGGCAACCCCCGCCTGGCCTCGAGTTGATCCCTGGCCAGCAGGGCCTTGGCCAGAACCAAGGGGCGCAAAACCTCAATCTCCGCGGCCCGGATTAAAGACGCGCTCCGCCTCTTGGCGAAAATTTTTGAGGTGCCCCTGGTCGGCCAGGGAGTAGTATTGGTTGTCACCGATGATCAGATGGTCCATCACCCCGATGTCCACCGTGCCACAGGCCATGACCAGTTGCCGGGTCAGGTTCAGATCGTCCGCGGACGGTCGGGGATCGCCCGCCGGGTGGTTGTGGGCGATGATCAGCTTGGCCGCGCCGTGGTGCAGGGCCCGGGAGACCACCTCCCGGGGATAGACCGCGCTCCGGGTCAGGGTGCCGCTGAAGACGTCCTCGGTGGTGATGACCCGGTTCTTGTTGGTGAGGAAGATGACCCGAAAGACCTCCCGCTTGAGGTCGCGCATGGTCAGGTTGAGAAACTCGAAGGCCTGGGACGAGGAACTGAGCGCCTCGCCGTGGATCAGTCTCTCCCGCAGGTAGCGCCGGGCCACCTGGTGAATGAGCTTGATGCCCAGCGCGTTTTTGGGGCCAATGCCCTTGATACGGGCCAATTCCTCCCGGTCGGCCTCGAACACCCGGCGCAGATTGCCGAAATTTTTCATCAGGGCCCGGGCCTGCTGCTTGCAGTCTTGCCGGGGCGTGGCCAGGGTCAGGAGCAGCTCGAGCACCTCCTCGTCGGTGAATTTTTCGAGTCCAAAGGCCAGGAATTTGTCGCGGAGCCGGCCGCGATGACCGGCGCCGGGATGATCCTCTCGAGGTCGGGCGGTCCGGGAGTCGGATCCGTCCGCCGCGCCGCCCCGAGGCCGCGTCTGATGGCCCGACTTGTCACCTGACTTTGCCATGGCGTCCCAACTCTAGCTTTTTTTGGCCCTGGCCACAAGGGGGAGGACGCGTTCGGACATGACCCGAAACAGGGCCGGATGCAGCCGGGCCGAGGCCGAATGAACGAGGATCGGTCCCGGTTCAACCTGACGGGCGAGCGCTTCGTATTTGATGGCCGCCGCCTTGACGTCGTTACTCACGTGGAAGGCCAGGCGGCCCAGGAGGTGACCCAGGCGGCCGGCGAAAAGGCCCAGCCAGAACACGTCTCGGTCCGGCTCGAGGACCAGAAAGGATTCGTCGGCCGTGGCCCGGGCCGCCAGGGCCTCGAGATGAAAGCCCAAACCCGCCCCCAGCACCAGATGGAGGCGGCCCGGTTCCAGTTCGGCCCGCTCGGCCCAGCCTTGGGCCTCGCGGACCGGATCGCGACCGCTGTGCAGGGTCTGCCAGCCCCCGTCAGGCCGGCGAACCCGAAGGCCGGGCCCGCCCGCGACGGTGGGACGCAGTTCCAGACGGCCCTGATTACGCGCCAGGACGTCCGCGACCACCGCCCGTCCCCAGGCGTCCACATCGGCCGCTGATCGGGCCGGTGGCAGGGTCTGGCCGGCCTGAGACAGGACCCGGCCCAGGGCGGACCACACGGCCTCGACCTCGATGGCGGCCATGCAGGCCACGCGGTCACGCTCGCACCTGGCCTCAAAGGCGGGCGCCGGTCGCCGGGCCAGGCAGTCGGCGCACGGCAAATCGGCCTCCAGGGCGACGAAGTTGCCCTGGTCCGGCATTCGCTTGGCCGACGGCACGCAGCCGAACAGGCCGACGAACGGCGTGCCCACGGCGGAGGCGACGTGCAACAGTCCCGAGTCGGCCCCGATCAGGCCGTCCAGCCCCGAGATGACCGCCATCAACCGTCTGAGGCCGAGCCGACCCCGCAGATCGACCGCGCCGGGCAGGGGCGCCACCTCCCCGTCGGCCGGCTGCCCCAAGACCGCCACGCGGCAGCCCCGGATCACGACCAGTTCCCAGGCCAGGGCGTCCCAGCGCTCGGCCGGCCAGGTCCGTTCCGGCCAGGAGGTCGAGGCGTGGAGGCCGATCAGAGGGCCGCCCGAAGTTAGCCCGGCCTCGGCCAGGATCGCTCGGGCGTCGGCCAATTCCGCCTCGGACACAAAAAGCTCCGGCCGACGGCTGTCCGGCTCGACCCCGGCCTGGCGGGCGTAGGCCTCGACCGCGTGCAACTGCGGGGTGTACTCGTAGGCCAGCTCGATCCGGGCGTCGAAGCACTGGTACTCCGGGGCGCTGATGACGCCGCTGACCCAGGGGTTGTGGGCCAGCACCTCCGGCTGGGCCGTCTGGACCCAGACCTCCCACCCGGGCTCATTTTGCTTCAAGGCCCGGATGATCGGGGTGGTGAGGATCACGTCTCCCAGGGCGATGAAGCGTTGCAGCAGAATCCGCTTGGGCCCCTGACGGGCTCCCGGTTCGGCCCCGGCCACGGCCAGGAGTCGCTCGGGCAGGCTGGGGTAGGCCAGGCGCCGTAGCGGCAGCCCGAGCCGCGCCAGCAGCGCCGTCAAAGTTTGCTCGTCGTAGAGCGCGGCCGCGCCGGGCGCCCGCCGGGCCCACCAGAGCGCCGGACGGGCGGCAAAGGCCGGGCTGTTGACGGTCAGCGTCTCGACAAAGACTTGGCCGCCCGGGGCCAACGCCGCGGGCAGTCCGGCCAGGTCGCCCACCGGATCGACCAGGGTCTCGATGACGTCGACCAGCAGGACGGTGTCGAACCGGCCGCTGTTTTCCCTTAAAAACGAACCCAGGTCGCCGAACCCGGAGGGTCCCTCTCCGGCACCCCTCACCCAGGTCGAGGCCCCAAAGCCCGCCTCTTGGGCCGCCTCGGCCAGGGTCACGGCCCCGGGTCCGATCGCCAGGAGGCGACCGCCCGGATGATACTGGCCGATGAAATCGATCCGGCCCCGGGCCAGGGCTCGGTCCAGGTCGGTCCCGGCCCCGGCCGGGGAAGAGGCGTCATCCGGGGAGGAAGCGATTCCGGACCGGTTCGACCCGTCCCGCCCGGGACCGGGCGGGGGATGGATCAGGTGTAAGCGGCACTGGCGGCATTTCATCAGACCACGGCCGGCCCGGTTCCCCACGACCCGCCAATGGTCGGCCCCGCACAGAAAGCAGGGCCCGGGCCCTTTGGTCATGGGGTCATGCCCAGACCGGCCACCGCGGTGCCGCAGTGGGGGCATTTGTCCTCGGTGATGACGTTGTGGGAGACGGTGTATCCCCGGCGCCGAATGAGTCGGTGGCCGCAGTGGTGGCAATTGGTGTCTTCGCTCTCGTCACCGTGGATATTGCCGGAGTAGACGTAATGCAGGCCCTTGCTCAGGCCCATCCGCCTGACCTCGATCAGAAAATCGACGCTGGTCGGCGGCAGGTCCGTCCGGTGGTAGCGGGGGAAAAACCGGGAGATGTGCCACGGCGTTTCCGGGCCCAGTTCGACCAGGAAGTCGACCAGGTCCGACAGCTCGGCCAGATCGTCGTTGAGACTGGGGATGAGGAGCGTCGTCACCTCGAGCCAGACGTTCTGGCGTTTTAGTTTTTGGAGGCTGGCCAGGACCCCTTCCAGTTTGGCCCCGCACTGCTTTTTATAAAAGTCGTCGCGGAAGGACTTGAGGTCGATGTTGGCCGCGGCCAGATGGGGGTGAATCGTGTCCAGGGCCTCGTCGCTCATGTAGCCGTTGCTGACGAAGACGGTCAGGATGTCGGCCTGGGTGGCCAGGGTCGCGATCTCGAGGGCCGTCTCGAAGTAGACGGTCGGCTCGGTGTAGGTGTGGGCGATGGTCCGGCAGCCGGACCGCTTGGCCGCGGCGACGACCTGTTCAGGCCGGGTTTCCCGGCCCATGATGCGGCCGGTGTCGGCCGGCATCTGGGAGATGTCGGCGTTCTGGCAGAAAGTACACTTGAAGTTGCAGCCCACCGTGGCCACCGAGTAGGACAGGGAGCCGGGATGGACGTGAAACAGCGGCTTCTTCTCGATGGGGTCGACGTTCTCGGCGATGAGCTTGCGAAAAACGAGAGACTGCAGTTCTCCGCCGACGTTTTTGCGGACGTGGCAAATGCCGGTCTGGCCGTCCTTGATGAGGCAGCCGTGGCGGCACAGCCGACAGCGGACCTTGTTGTCTTCCCGGCGATCGAACAGCAAGGCGGCGCTCATGTCGTTCCCTTGGCCGGTCAGGCTCCGGCCTTGGTCGGGGTCCGCCTCCAGCCGGATCGGCCCGGCGCCGTATCCTTAGACAGGCGGGGCCAGGGCCGGCTTGGGGTGGCGGAGCTCGGTCTCGACCTCCAGATTGGCCGTTCGCGTGGTGATGGTGATTTCGACCACCAGGCCCAGGTAGGCCCCGAACGGACTGTGCCGCATCCATGACCGGCGATCGACGAAACCCGCCACCGGCTGCCAGGACAAAGGCAAGGTGAACGCCGAGCGCCACTCGACGCGGCTCGATCCGGCGCAGCGGGCGATCATCGATTTGAGCTGCCACAGGCTGATGAATTTGGCCTGCTTGTAGACCGACTCGGTCCACAGCCCCTTGAGGCGGCGGTACACGGCGGTGAGGCAGTGGCGGTTCAGGACGCCGATGTACAACCGGCCCAGGGTCACTCGGACGGCTTCGCGGAGGGCCTTTTCCGGATCGGGCAAGAACTCGAGGACGGTGTTGAGACAGGTCAGGTCAAAGGCGTTGTCTTCAAAGGGCAGATCTTCGGCGGCGCCGACGTGCAGGTCGGCGCCCGTCCCCAGGCGTTGCCGGGCCAGCTCGATCATGGTCGGATTCAGGTCCAGCCCGGTGACGAACATCCCCCGGTCCCGGAGCTGGGCCAGCCAGCGCCCCGTGCCGCAGCCCGCGTCCAGGACCCTCTCCCCGGGGCGGGGGTCGATCAACCGGTGGGCGATGCGATCCTCGGCCTCGAGCACTCGCCGGCCCGGGGCCGATTCCTCCCAGGCGGCGAACTCGGCGGCGGCCGGATGATCCACGCGATCGACCATTCACTCCCACCCCTGTGCGGCGCGCCTTAATTCTATCCGTCGGCCAGGGTGGCGGCAAGGGTCAGATGGCGGCCGGGCGCGGCGTCATGTCCGGCCGCCGCGCCGAGTCGTCGGTCATCCCTCCGCCAGGCCCTCGGAGACGATATTCTCCTTTTCGGCCGAAGACAACAACCGGTCCGCGTCGAGGATGATGTGGAGCCGGTCGCCCACCTGGCACAGCCCGTTGATGTACTCGATGTGGATCGACGAAAACGTCGAGGTGTCCATCAGGTTGTCCGCGGTGATCCGGATGACCTCGCTGACCGAATCGACGATCAGCCCGACCACGCCCGCGCCGGAGACGTGGAGGATGACGATTCGGGTCCGGCGGGTGGGGTCCACCTCGGCGATCCCGAACCGCTTGCGGAGGCTGATGATGGGAATGACCTTGCCCCGCAAGTTGATGATCCCCTCGACAAAGGACTGGGAGTCGGGCACGGCCGAAGGCTCCTTGTAGCGGATGATCTCCTGGGTCTTTTCCAGGGGCACGCAGAAGTGCTCATCCGTCACCTGGAACCCGACCGCCTGGAGGACGTCGCCGGGCGACAGTTCGAGGAGGTTCGGTCCCTCCGCTTTGGCGCCCCCCCGGTCGGCCGCGAGGCCGGCGGTGGACGTTCGCTTCGACTTGGCCGGCGCGGCGACGCGGCCCGGCGGCGGCTGGGGTTCGGTGGCGGTCGCCGGTTTGGCCGCGGCTCGGGCCGGGGTCTTTGTCCGGACCGGTTCGGACTTGGGTTGGGCCGGGGGTGGTGGTTCGGCGGGGCGCGGCGCTCCCGGCTCCTTTTCCACCGGCGGCCCGGGAGATTTCCCGGTCTCCTGTTTGCCGGCCGGGGTCGGCGGCGGGGCTCCCGGCGATGATTCCCCGTCCGGAATCTTCCAGATGCTGTCCCATTCTTCTCTTCCGGCCTCGTCCAGGGGATCGCGTCCCAGGGCCGCACCCTCTTTGTCTTTGTCATCGCGCATACCGGATGACCTCCTCTCCCAGCCGGCTCAGGGCCTCGGTCCCCGCGGAATGCGGGGCGAATTCGAAGACCGTCTGGCCGTAAGATTGGGCCTGGTCAATTGACACGTCGTAGGGAATGGTCGTCCCCAGCTTTTGGTTGAAATAGCCCGCCAGTCGTCTGACCACCTCCCGGGCCAGGGCCGTGTCATGGTACAGGGTGGGCACGACGAAGCCCACGTCCAGGTCGGTGTGGCCCAGGTGTCGCCTGACCATGCGCAGCGATTTCAGCACCTCGGCGCAGCCGTCCAACGCCAGGAAGGAACACGACACCGGAATGATGACCCGGCTGACCGCCAACAGGATGTTGACCGTCAACAGTCCCAGGGACGGCGGGGAATCGATGAGCAGGAAATCGTAGTCCGCCAGGGGCCCCAGTTTGGTCCGGAGCTTGAGGTGGCGGTCCCGGTGCCGCCCGATATTGAGGACCGCGTCGGACAATCGCTTGTTGGACAGCACCATGTCCAGGTTCGGTATTCGCGATCGAATCAGGGCCTGCGGCAGTTCGACCCGGGCGTCGAGCAGCAGATCGAAGGTGGTCTTGGGAATTCGCCGGACGTTGATGCCCAAGGACTTGCCCAAATGGCCCTGGGGGTCCATGTCCACCATCAGGACGCGCTTGTTTTGGCCGGCCAAATAGGCGCCCAGGTTCAGGGTCAGGGTCGTCTTCCCGGTGCCGCCTTTTTCGTTGAGCAGGGCGAATCGTTGGCAACTCAAGGCGGCGCCCTTTCATAATCCGGTTGGTCTAGGGAGACATACAGTTTGAAACAGGCCAGGGACGCCTCGCGCCGGACTTCGTCGCGGGGATCGGACAGCGCCGCGATGAGTTTGTCCAGGCTGCCTTCGGCCCTCAGATTGGCCAGACTCGAGACGGCGGCCTGGCGGACCGGCCAGTGTTGGTCCGCCAGGGCCACCTCCAGGGCGCGGATCACGTCCTCGGACCGGGACCGAGTGTTGCCCAGGGCGACGGCCGCCACTCTTCTGACGTCGGCCGAGTCGTCGGCCAGTTTTCCGATCAAATGGTCGATGGCCTCCGGAAGCTTGAGGTGATTCAAGGCGATGACCGCCTCCTGTCGAATCTCGGCCTTGGGGTCGTCCAGGAGTTCCAGCAGTCTGGGCGCCGCCGCCCGGACCTTGAGCCGGCCCAGGCCGGTCACGGCCGCCTTTCTGGTCTTGGCGTCCGGGTGACCCAGGAGGTCCGTCATCTTGTCCGCGCCGGCCATGGATTCCAGTGAGGCCAGGCCGCTCATGGCCGCCTGAACGAGCCCCGGGTTTTCGCCGGACAGGGTGTCGACCAGGACGGTTTCGGCGATATCCGGCCGGAGCCGACTGAGGGCCAGGGCCGCCGCCCGCTGGACCTGGGGCGGCTGAGAGTCCTTTTTTTGTCCGGCCAGGTCGGGCGTGGATTCCACGGCGCGACCTTCGGTCGAGGCGGCGATCAGGATGCGCTGGCGCGCGTTCTGATCGCCGGCCCCCAACAGCTTCAGCATCGCTCGTTCCACCGGCGGCGAGCCCTGGCCCAAGACACCCAGGGCCCGCACCGCCTCGACCCTGATCTGCCAGAATTTGGTCTCCAGGGCCTTCATCAACTCCGGCACCGTTTCCTTGAGGTCCAGTTCCGCCGCCAATCGGCAGGCGGCCCGGGCCAGATTCGGGTCATCGCCGGTCAGGAGGCCCACGATCAGGTCTTTGAGTTTGGAGTCCGCCACGGCCACCTCTTCCGCTTATCTATTTGATTTACTTTAGGCAATGTTGCCCCCGCTGTCAAAACATATTGACGCTCACCAAAGCAATTATGTCCGATTCGGCCTGAACCCGGCCTGGCCGGCCGGATAATAAGGCTTCATCGTGCGGAAGTGGAGAACGCCGGCGGGCCTCATAACCGGACGGGGCGAACTCATTCATGGCGGGCAGGCCCCGCAGCGGTCGCAACCCCGCGGCGGGCAGGGCGGGGTGATCTTGGCGGCGGCGGCCCGCTCGAACTCGGACCACAGGTGGTCCCGGCTCACGCCCGTGTCGAGAAAATCCCAAGGCAAGACCTCGCCTTGGTCCCGGGGACGAGTGATGAAATAGTCGGGGTTGAGGGGGCCGGCCTTGAACGCCTGGGGCCAGTTGCCTGCCATCCGGTGCGCCAGCCGGATCGTCTCGGCCACCCGTCGATCTCCCCGACTGAGCAAGGCCTGGAGGCGGGCCCACTTGACCACGTCCAGATGGACCTCGACCCCGCCGACCGCGGCCAGGCCCCTTTGGAGGAGCCGGGCCCGGCGCTTGAGGTCCCCGGCCTCGGCCATGGCCGCCCACTGGAACGGCGTCTGGGGCTTGGGCACGAAACAGGAGACCGACAACGTGATCCGGCCCAATCGGCGTCGCGCTCGGGAGGCCCGGATCACCCGGTGCCTGAGCCGCTTGACCAGATCGACGATGGCCTTGACGTCCTCGTCCGTCTCAAAGGGCAGGCCGATCATGAAGTACAGCCGCAGGTGCAGGATGTCCGCCGCGGCGCAGAGTTCCACCGCCCGGTAGAGGTCCTCGTCAGTCAGGCCCTTGTTGATGATCCGACGCAGGCGCTCGGAACCGGCCTCCGGGGCCAGGGTGACGGTCTTCTGCCCGGCCCGCCCCAGCGACTCGACCAGGGCCGGGGTCAGGCCGTCGGCCCGGAGCGACGACAAGGTGCATTCGCCGCCGCCGGCCTCGACGGCCGAGATCAGTTCGCCCAGATGCGGCGTGTCGGTCGCGGCCGCCGCCACCAGGCCCAGCCGGGGCGAGAGTTCCATCAGTTGCTTGGCCTGGGGGATGATGTCCCGGCCGTCCACCGGGCGGGGGGGACGCATGGCAAAGCCGACCACGCAGAAGCGGCAACCGTGGGCGCAGCCTCGGCCCAGCTCGATCAGGGCCGCGTCGGCGAACTCCGCCCCGGGGGAAACGATGTGGCTGGCGGCCAGGGGCGGCGCCAGGTCCCTGACGCGGGGGACCGCGATCCGCGCGGGCACGTCGGCCCGAAGGCGCCGGCCCGTCAGGCGGCCGGCGTCGTACACCTCCTCGTACCCGGCCGGCGCGTACAGCCCGGGGATCTGCCGGGCCGCCTCGAACAACTTTTCCTTGGGGCCGTCGGTTTCGGCCAGCCAATCCAGAAAAGACGGCAGGTTGGTCTCGGCTTCGCCCAAGAGACAGGCGTCCACGAAAGGGGCGATGGGCTCGGGGTTGAGGCTCACCGCCGGGCCGCCGACCAGCACCAGAGGCCAGTCCGCGCGCCGCTCGGCGCTCTCGAGCGGCAGGCCGGCCGCGGTAAGCAGGGACAACAGGTTGGGGTAGTCGTTTTCAAAGGAGATGGACACGGCCAGGAGGTGGAAATCCTGGAGGGGCCGGCCCGACTCCAGGGCCCTGGCCCCGCCGCCGGGCCCCGGCCAGAAGGCCCGCTCGGCCGACCAGCCGGGCTGGGCGTTGAGCAGCCGGTGGACACTCAGAAAACCCAGGTTGGACATGGCCAGGCGGTAGCGGTTGGGAAAGCAGACCACGGCCCGGAACTGGCTGTCGGCCCGGCTCACCGCGCCCCGCTCGGGGAATCGTTCCCAACTGGATTTGGCCGTCAATCCTCCTCCTCGAGAGACAAATCACCCCGAAGACCCTGACCGGCCTTCGGGGTGATAAGCGCCAACTATTTCAGGGTGAAGGCGATCTTGCCCAAGGGCCCGTAGTCGGCCACGTACGAGCCCGGCTTGCCTGGATACAGCGGGGTCATGGAACCGGTGATGATCACGTCACCGGCCTTGATCTGCCCGCCGTGGCGGATGATGTTGTTGACCGCCCACCGCAGGGCCTTCCACTGCCCGCCCAGGACCGCCTTGGCGCCGCCCTTGCGGACCACCTTGCCGTTGTGGCTCAGGGTCACCGCCAACTGGTCCAGCTTCAACGCGCCGTGAGGCATGGTCCGGCCGACGATGAAGTAGCGCACCGCCACGTTGGCGGCGACGATGTCGTGGCCGGTCAGGTTCTTCATATCAGCGAAGCAGATGTCGGGCAGCTCGATGGCCGGGCCGACGGCCTTGACCATCTTTTTGAGGCTCTTGATCCACATCACGGGCCGTTTGATGGGCCCCGCCATGACAAAGGCCACCTCGACCTCGACGAAGGGCCGGACAAAGCCCTTGACCTCGACCACCGCCCCCGGCTTGATGAGCATCTTCTCGAGCAGATGGCCGGTCACCGCCCCGCGGACCTTGAACTTCTTTTGGGCGCCCTTGCTGGTCAGGCCGGCCTTGTACCCGATGACCGGGCCGTGGGTCTTGGTCAGGTGGCCGACCAGTTTCTTCTGGAACTTGTAAGCGGCCGCCGACTTCTTGACGCCGGCCTTGGCCGAGGGCAACGGCAGCGGTTTGCCCTGGTGGAATTTCTGGGCCATATCGGCCGCCAGGGCGTCATATGGCGAGACCTTGGCGGCCGTGGCCGGCACGATAAATAGTGAAGCGACACACGTGACGACCAGTAGTGACAAAGCGATCCGCTTCATGACTTCCTCCCCCCTCGGCTGAGTGACATCCTTGGTGAAAACGGCCCGCGAGAGACCGCAGAAGAAAAGCTAACACGCCGCGTTATGGCGGTCAACGACCGCCGGGTTGCCCGGGTTGGCGGTCCACGGCGCGGTCCGCCCACTCTCGTCGGCGTCGGCCCCGACGCTCAGCGCCGCGGCCCGAGGGTTTTGGCCAGGGCCTGGGCCCGGCCGATCTGCTTCCGGGTCAAGAACTGGGCCACCCAGGCCCGGTCCCGGGCGGCGCGGGGGTGACCGCCGGTCGCGGCCAGGTTGAACCAGGCATGGGCCCGAACGTAGTCCAGCTTGAGGACCAGTCCCTTGGCGTAAAAGACACCGAGTTGGTGCTGGGCCCGGGGGTCGCCGGCCCGGGCCGCCCGCCGCAGCCAGTCGAGGGCCAGGGCCGTGTTCTGGGGGTATCCCCGACCGGCCATGTGGATCTGAAACAAGAGAAACATGGCCGGGGAAGAACCTTTGTCCGCCGCCGGCCGGAGCCAGGCCACGGCCCGGCGGACGTCACGGGGAACGCCCCGACCCTTCAGGTACATCCGGGCCAACCGGACCTGGGCCGGCCGATACCCCTGCTGGGCGGCCAGGCCGAACCAGCGGGCGGCCCGGGCCTCGTCCCGGGGAAGGCCCCCGCCGGTCAGGTACATCCGGGCCAACTCGTATTGAATCCGGGGCGCGCCGCGCGCCGCACCCAGGTGGAACCAGTTGAGCGCCTTGGCGTCGCCCCGGCGGGCTAGGTTCCCCAAGATGGTGAAGGCCGACGCGAAGTCGCCCCGGTCAAAGGCCGCCACCCCGGACTGATAGCTCTGGGCCGGGGCCAAGCCCGGGATCATCAGGCCCCAGGTCACCACCGCGATCAACAGGACCGCCGCCCGCATGTTTTTTACGAAAAACCTGGTCATCATCAGCCCTCCGTGCCTTGCGGTCCAGGGTCATCACCCCGGGCCGCCACTGTCCCTGATCCCATATCGGCCGCCCGGCCGAAACCGGGCCGGCCGCCGCGACAAACCGGTCGGCCATTAAGCCCGGGAGGGCGAAGAGATTGAGGCGGGCGCCGGCGACCGACCTGCCGATTATACCACGTTTCGGGTCCGATACGGGTCAGCCGGGCGGGTTTTCCCGGAAGAACCGGATGGTCTCCGCCAGGCCTCGTTCCAGCCCGACGCTTGGCTCGAACCCGACCGCGCTCAGGCGGCCGACGTCGGCCATGGAGTGGTAGATGTCTCCCGGCCGAGGCGGCTCGTAAACGATCCGGGACGACGACCCGGTCAGATCGATGATTTTCGAGGCCAAGTCGTTGATGGTGATCCGCCGGCCACAGCCCACATTGTACACGCCGGGCGGGGCCTGACAAGCGAATATATTGGCCGCGGCCACCTCCGAAACGGAAATGAAGTCCCGGGTCTGTTCGCCGTCGCCGTAGATGACCAGGTCCCGGCCCCGCAGGGCCCGGTCGATGAAGATGGGGATGACCGCGGCGTAAGGCGAGTCGGGATCCTGGCGGGGCCCGAAGACGTTGAAGTACCGCAAGGCGACGCCGTGCAAGGAGTCGGCGTACATCTGCAAATAGAACTCGCCGTCCAGCTTGGACAGGCCGTAGGGGCTGATCGGCCCGGGGTAGCAATCCTCGGGGTTGGGCACCGGCGCGTCGTCGCCGTAGATCGCCGACGAACTGGAAAAGACGAATCGTGTGGCCCCGGCCCGGGCCGCGGCCCGGAGTAGCCGGATGGTCCCGAAGACGTTGACCCGCAGGGTCTGTTCGGGATCGGCCAGGGACTCGGGCACGCCCACCAGGGCGGCCAG
>JAHJDS010000456.1 GCA_018812395.1 Pseudomonadota bacterium | reverse complement strand
CGTCCAGGCCGTAGGCCTCGATGCGCACCGGGTTGACCATCCGCAAAAACATCTTGTTGGTCCAGACCCAGCCGGAGGCCAGGCCCAGGATCAGCAGGCCCATCAGCCGTCGCCAACTCTTGAGGGGGATGATCAGTTTCAGCAGGCCGAGCGGAAAAATGGCCCAGCCCCACCAAAAGGTGTTCAGCGTCACAATAGACACGGTAAACACCCCTCGCACCGGGGCGGGCACGAATCGGGTCATGATGATGCTCTGGTATGGTGGGAGCTTTCCGGCAGGATGTCCGGGGGCAGCCTGCTGGAAGACATGAGGCAACCTAGCACAGGCCGAGGCCGGGGGTCAATCAGCCCTCCGCATAGGAGCCGGTTCAGTGCCGTCTGGAACCGCGCACTTCGGCGCAGCCGAAACGTAGTGGAGGCGGCAAGCGCGGCCGGAAGGTTCGCGGGCCAAATGAAGTCGACCGCGAATCACGCCCGTGCGGCGTCGCACCCCGGGGCTGATGGTCGGCGAGCCTCGGCCCGCTTTTTGTGAGAGCGGCCGGGCTCGCCATCTGGCTCGGGATTTGGGTAGACGTGCGCGTTCGCATTCTACGACACTGCACCTCTTTATTTAAATACAGCGGAGCCGAAATGAAATGGAGGCGGCGAGCGCGGAGAACAACGTCTCGCCTTCACGGAAAGAATATCGCGAATCACTCGTGTGCCGAGTGGCACCGCGAATCATGCCCGTGCGGCTTCGCACCTTGACAGGTGGGGGGGGCAGCCCGCATTATTCATCAAGGTCCATCAGATCATCATCAGGGGGCTCGTTTGGCCGCAAAACTGATCGCCTGGCGGATGGACGCCGCCTTTGGGCCGGTGTTCGGGGCCGAGACCGAGGACGGGGCCGTGGTGGCCGTGGGTCTGGCCCGACGGGAGCATTTCCGGAAAAAACTGGATCAACTGGCCGCGCCGGGCCGGCTGTCATGGGTCGACGATCCGGTGACTTTGGTCTCGGGCCGCCAGATAGCCCAGTACCTGGCCGGCAAGAGAAGGCGTTTTGCGGTGGACCGGGCCGAGTCGGGGACGGATTTCCAGCGGGCGGTATGGCGGACCTGCCGATCGATCCCCTTTGGCCGAACCATGACCTATGGTCAGGTCGCCGGAAAAATGGGCCGGCCGCGTTCGGCCCGGGCCGTGGGCGGGGCGCTCAACCGGAATCCAATGCCGATCATCACCCCCTGCCACCGGGTGGTGGGCCATGACGGGTCTCTGACGGGCTTTGGCGGCGGCTTGGACATCAAGGAGTCCCTGCTGAGCTTCGAGGCCGGCGGTCGTCCGCTGATCGATCCGGCGGGCGTGCCCCTGCCCGTGGCCCGATCGGATCTCTGGCGGGCGACGCTGGCCGACGACTGCGGCAACACCGGGTTTATCGGCTTTTCCCCGGAGGGCGACCAGTACCACCTGGTCGTGCCCGTTGATCGCCAGATCGCCGCCGGGGTCAAGGCCAAGAACCGCCCCACCGACGGCACGCCCTTTGGCGGGTACACCGGCTGGGGCTACTTCGAGTGCGCCCCGTACCAGCCGGCGCCGCGTGACGCCGAGGCCGACGCCGAGGCCCGGCGAGCCGAGGTCAAGATCACGGCCCTGGTCCTGATCGACTGGGCCAAAGACCAGGGCTTCGGGGTCCGCGTCGAGGACGAATGAGCCGAAGGCCGCCGGGCAATCAATCGGCCCGGGGCACCAGGCCCTTGCGCACGTATATGAACCAATAGACGAGCCCGACCAGCACCGAACCGCCGACGATGTTGCCCAGGGTCACCGGCAGCAGATTCCCCCACAGGAACTTGGCCCAGGTCAGATCAGCGAAGGCGGCCGGGGTTTTTGAGATCATCGTCCAGAACTCGGCCCCGGCCCCGGCCTTAATTAGCAGCCCCATGGGAATGAAATACATGTTGGCGATGGAGTGCTCGAAACCGGCGGCGACAAAGGCCGAGATGGGGAAGATGATGGACAGGATCTTGTCGGTGGTCGTCCGGGCGCTGTAACACATCCAGATGGCCAGACAGACCAGGGTGTTGCAGGCGATGCCCAGGAAGAAGGCCCGTCCGAATCCCAGGGTGCATTTGGCGTGGGCCGTGGCCAGGATCTCGAGACCCACGGCCCCGCCGCCGAACAGATGCATTCCGGCCAGCAGCATCATCAGGGCCGTGGCGATCGACCCCAGGAAGTTGCCGAGGTAGACCAGGAGCCAGTTGCGGAGCACCCGCCAGGTCGAGACCCGCCGGTTGGCCCAGGCCATGATGATCAGGTTGTTCCCGGTGAACAGCTCGGCGCCGGCGACCACCACCAGGATCAGCCCCAGACAGAACGCCAGCCCGCGGAGGAGCCGGGCCAGGCCAAAGGAGAGGTGACCGGACGCTCCGGCCGACACGAAGGTGGCGAAGATCGCCCCCAGGGCGATGAAGGCCCCGCCGAGAACGCCCAGGGCCAGGGTGTTGCGCCAGCCCAGCCCGGCCTTGGTGACGCCCACGGCCTCGGCCTTGGCGGCCATCTCCGGCGGCATCAGGGCGTCGAACCCGGTCAAGGGTGGGGAAGTGCCGCGACTTTCCATGGCTGGCCTCCTGCTGATCCATCGATGGTGAACGCCCGTGGGCCGGCCTCGGGCCGGGCCAAGTTTTTCGTGAAAAATATTATCATACCCGCGGCCGGCGTGGTTAAGGGTTTGCGGAAAAGGAAGAGGCCGGCGAACCTCTGTCCGGCCGGCCCGGGCCGTGATATCATCGACCACAACGAGACGGCGGGCGGAGTTTGGGCCGCGTGTCCTGGGGATGGGAGGGGCCAAACATGGAGCCCAAGACCAAGATCAACGTCTGGTACGCCGTCCTGGCCGTGCTCCTGCTGAATCGCTGGATCTCGGCCATGTACGCCCCCACCCGGGTGCCTTACAGCCAGTTCCTGGAGGCCCCGGAAAAGAGACGGGTCATCGAGGTGGTCGTCACCAAGAACGCCATCGCCGGCAAGATGCGCCCTCCGGGCCAGGCCACCGGCGAAATGACCTTCACCACCAATCGCGTCCCGCCCGATCTGTCCCCAAAGCTGGCCCGGCATACGGTCATCTTCCGCGGGGCGACCATTGACCGGGACGGTTTGACCCTGCCGCCTTCTTCATTGTAAGATTGCTCGTCACCCCTGGCGTGGAGCTTCGCCGTGAACGTCTATATTCGGGCCATGAGACTGCCCTTCTGCACCGGGTCGGTCCTGCCGGTCATCGTCGTCGGGGCGGCGTTCTGGGCTGAGAAGCCCTACCCCTGGCTGTACCTTCTGGCCTGCGTGGTGGGCGTGGCCTGCCTCCATCTGGGGGCCAACCTGATCAACGACTACTTCGACGCCAAGGGGTCGGACCCGATCAACGTCCGGGCGACGCCCTTTTCCGGCGGCAGCCGGGTCATCCAGGAGGGACTGCTGTCCGCCCCGGCGGTGCTGACCATGGCTCTCGGCTTCTTTGCCGCGGCCTTCGTCATCGGCCTGGCCGTGCTCCTCGCCGGCCGGCCCTGGGTGGCCCTGGTGGGCGGTCTGGGCTTTCTGGCCGGCCTCCTCTACTCGGCCGCGCCGCTCCAGCTTATGAGCCGCGGCGTGGGCGAGATCGTGTTGTTCTTCGCCTTCGGGCCGCTGCTGACCTGGGGCGCCGGATACGTCCTGACCGGCCGCCTGGCCTGGCAGGCCTTCATGCTGGGCCTGCCCCTGGGCTGGATCATCACCGCCGTGTTGTGGATCAACCAGTTTCCCGACCTCGAGGCCGACCGGGACGCGGGCAAGGCGACCCTGGTCGTCCGCCTGGGCCTCGAGCGTTCGCGGGTGGTCTACCTGGGGCTGATGCTCCTGCCCTACCCGACGCTGATCGTCCTGTCCCTGTTGCAGGTCGTGCCCTGGTGGACCCAGGTCGCCTGGCTGTCCCTGCCCCTGGCCGTGAAGGCGGTCGGTATCGCCTGGAAGAACCCGGCCGAGGTCTTGCCGGCCCAGGGCCTGACCATCATGACCCACACCTCCCACGGCCTGCTGATGACCCTCGGCCTGATCCTGGGCCACTACCTTTAGCCGGACGATCGAGCCGATGAGCCCCGACCAGACGCGCGCCAAATCTGCCGGCCGGCTGATCGGCCTGGACGTGGGTTTCAGGCGGATCGGCGTGGCCGTCAGCGACGAGATGCGGCTCTTCGCCCAGCCCTGGGAGGTCATCGCCCGCCGGTCCGGGCCGATGGGGGCGGCGGCGGCCATTGAGGACGTGGTCCGCCTGGTCGAGTCCCTGGGCGCCGGCGAGGTGGTCGTCGGTCTGCCCCGGAACATGAAAGGCAGCCTCGGACCGGCCGGGCGGGCGGTGATGGACTTCGCCGCCGCCCTGGGCGACCGCCTGGACTGCCCGGTGACCTTTATCGACGAACGCCTGACCTCCCGGGCCGCCGAGAGGGTCCTGCTCGAGGCCGACCTCAGCCGCCGTAAGAGAAAAGGGGTCAAGGACAAGCTGGCCGCCGCCCTGATCCTGCAAGGACGACTCGACGCCCTGGCCGCCGCCAAAACCGACCCCTTATCCGGAGATCATTCCCCATGATGCGCACGCTGCTGATCCTCTTGGCCGGGCTGGTCGTCGTGTTGGCCATCTTCGGTTTCTGGCTCAAACACCAGGTCTACGCGCCCCTGGCCGTGCCGCCGGCGCTGGCCCGCTTGGAGGTCCAACCCGGCGCTCCCTGGCAGGTCATGGCCGAGGTCCTCGAGTCCGGCCGGCTGTTCTCCGCCTACCCGGTGGTGCTTCGGATCCAGCCCGGCGTCAAGTGGCGGGTCCTGGTCGTCCAGCTCAAGGCGCGGGGCCTCATCCGCCACGAGGTGGTCTTCCTCTACCTGGCCCAGTTCTCCGGAAAAAAGGGCCGGCACAAGCACGGCATCCACTACTTCCACCGGCCCCTGAACGCCATCGGGGTCCTGGCCGAGATCGTCAAGCCCGGGCGCAAGGCCGAACAGAACATCGTCCTCCTCCCGCCGGGTAAAAACATCTGGGAGGTGGCGGCCATCCTCGAGGAAAAGGGCGTGGTCGATCAGATCAAGTTCGTCCGTCTGGCCTTTGACCCGGTCTTTGTCAAGGGTCTGGGGCTGCCCGGCAACAGCGTCGAGGGCTACCTCTTTCCCGACTCCTATGACATGCCCCGGGGCAAAGGGGCCCGGTGGGCCATCACCAAGATGGTCGGCCGCTTTCTGGCCGGGTACAAAAAGCTCCAACCCCTGGCCAGGCGGCGGGGCCTGAGCATGGACCGGGTGGTGATCCTGGCCTCGATCGTGGTCAAGGAGGCCGGTCCGGGCGAGCGAAAAAAAATCGCCAGCGTCATCCTCAACCGGCTCAACCACCGCGACCGCCGTGGCCGCCTGACGCCGATGCCCCTGGCCATGGACCCGACGATCATCTACGGCGTCCTTCTGGTCAAGAACCGGGGCCGACTCCGTCGGGCCACCCCGAACAACGTCGATTTCGTGGTGACCAAGGGCTTCAATCTGACCAAGGCCCACCTCCAGGACCCCCGAAACCCCTATAACACTTACCAGCACCCCGGCCTGCCGCCGAGTCCCATCGCCAGTCCCGGCCTGGCCTCGCTCCGGGCGGTGCTCGAGCCGGATCAGACACCCTACCTCTACTTCGTGGCCAAGAACGACGGGACCAACACCCATCACTTCTCGACAGGGCCCGCCGAACACTCCCTGGCCGTGAACTGCTATCAGCGCCGGAACCAGGCCAGTTGCCGCCGGCTGCGGCGGCGGCTCGAACGCCGCCCCGGACCTTGATATCAGGGACTTGACATATGATATTTTCAGATTAGACTAGAGGGGATATCAAAGAGGGGGTGACCAGAGAGTGACCGACGTGCATCCAACCTCGCAACCTGGCGCCATCGACCCGGCCCGGGTCCGGTCCATTTGGGACAAGGTCACCCGGACCAAGGACAATCTGGCCCAGGAGGACATCCACGCCTCGCTGTTGAGTATCATCCAGGCCATGCGCCTGTTCATCTCGACCCCGATGCTCAAAAAGGACCGCCAGTTGCTGACCGAGGAGATCGACGGTCTCCTCTACCGGCTGATCTCCGACAACACCTTCAAGCAGACCTTCGGCCCGGTCTCCTTTCCGGTCGACCGCGAATACCAGACGGTCATCGACTTTTTCAAGAATCTGGCCGAGGCCGAACGGGGAAGCCCGAAGGTGGTCATGGACGAGGCCGACACCTTGTACAAGCAAGGGCAGGTCGAGGAGGCCGTCCAGGCCGTCCAGGCCCTGATCCCGGACTACCCCCTGGACCTGGACCTGCACCAGAGTGTCGGCGAGTCGCTTCTGAGGTGGGAGCGGTACGAAGACGCCCAGGCGGTCCTCGAGGTGCTTCTGGACCAGCACGAAAACACGGTCGCCATCCTGAACCTGCTGGCCATTGCCCTCAAAAAGCAGAAGCGATTCCAGGAGGCCATCGAGCGCTACAAAGAGGCCCTCAAGTTGGCCCCCCAGGACGAGGGCCTGTACTACAACCTGGCCGTAACCCTGGCTGAAAACAGGGAATTGGCCACCGCCAAAAAGGTCCTCGGCCTGGCCTTGAACATCAGGCCGAAATTTCCCCAGGCCCAAAAACTCCTGGAGACCATTGACCAAGCCCTGGAAAAGACGCAGGGAATAAGAAGATACTGACCCCCCTGCAAAGAATTGACTACCGCCGTTCGGCCGTGATACGCTCCTCTATTATCCGCGAATAACCAAACAACGGGGATCACATGAAACGCCTGAGCCTGCTCACGGGGCTGGCCGCCCTGGCGGTCGTCCTGTGTCTGCCTGTTAACCTCAGGGCGGCGGTGATTCGCGTCGCCGTGCTGCCCTTCAACATCAATGCCCCGCGCGGCTACGACTATCTACGCCGGGGCCTAACGGACATGTTGGCCACTCGTCTGGCCTGGCCCGGCCGGGTCGAGGTCATCGACCGGGCGCGGGTCGAGGCGGCCGTCAAGCGCGTCGGCCGCAACGTCAGCCGCCAACTGGCGATCAAGGTCGGTCATTTCCTGGGCGCCGATTACGTCCTGTTCGGATCGCTGACCAAGGTCGGTCAGGGCATCAGTCTCGACGCCCAGATCATCAATCTGTCCTCCAAAAAGACCGTCCTCAGCCTGTCGGCCCGGGCCCCGAAGATGGACAACCTAATCCCCCGGGTGGACACCTTCGCCAAGCGGATCAACCGCCGGGTCTTCGGCCGGGGACCGGGCGGCGGCCGCGCGGCCACCGGACCGACCGGTCATCCCGGGTCCGGGGTCTCGCCCTTGAGCCCGCTCTATCTGCGCATCCTGGGAGGGCTGGCCGCCGAGAACATCTGGCGCAGCCCGCGATTCAATGAGATCGTCGAGGGGCTGGCCTTCGCCGATCTGGACAAGGACGGCAAGTTCGAGCTGGTCGTCCTCTTCCAGCACTCGTTGTCCATCTATCGCATGACGAACAACCGTTTCGTCCGGCTCTTCAGGCACAAGGTCAGCCGCAACACAAATCATCTGTTCGTGGACGCGGCCGATATCAACGGCAACGGCTACCCCGAGATCTTCGTCAGCGCCGTCAGGGGCGAACAAGTGGCCTCCTACGTCCTCGAGTACCGCGGCGGGCGGTATCGCGTTATCGTCCCCCGTTCCGACTGGTACTTCCGAGTCGTCAAGATGCCCATGCGCCGCGCCACCCTGTATGGCCAGCAAAAGGCGGTGGGCACCGTCTTTTTGGACGGCACCTTGTCCATCCTCAAGTGGGGCGGCGCCAAGTATGTGGCCGCCAGCCGGGCCGGCCTGCCCCGGGGGATCAACATCTTCAACTTCGCCATGGCCGACATCGACCACTCCGGCGGGGCGACCATCGCCTACATCAACCCCAGCTTTCTGCTCTACGTCGTCAAGCCCAACGGCCAGTTGCTGTGGGAGTCGGAGTCATACTTCGCCCGGTCGGCCAAGGCCATCCTGGTGCCGACCGATACCCACGCCGACCGGGAGAAATGGTACTATTTCCCGGCCCGGATGAGGGTCTACGACCTCAACGGCGACGGCCGCAGCGAACTGATGGTCATCCAGCACCGACAGCGGGGCCTCGATTCCATCCTCAAGGTCGGCACCGCCCCGTTGAACCAAGGCTCGGTGATCTGTTATATCTGGAACAAGGTCAACCTGGTCCAGTTGTGGCGGACCCAGCGCCTGTCCGGACGGACGACGGACTTCATCATCGGCCCGCTCAACAACGACGGCAAGCTGCGCATCGTCCTGGCCGTGGCCCAGAAAGGACGCCGGGGGCTGTTCGCCAAGCGCTACAGCCACCTGATCAGCTTTGACCTGGACGTGAACAAACTGTACCGGGGGCGGCGGCGCTGAGCCGGACAAATTAGCTTGACTAAACAGGGGACGCTCGGTAGATAGTTTTGGCGCGCGTCCTTGCCGGCGGTGTAGCTCAGTCGGTCAGAGCATGCGGCTCATATCCGCAGT